>JBDSOT010000012.1:0-8319 GCA_039914705.1 Gammaproteobacteria bacterium
AGGCGGAATTCGTGGTAGCCCCGGCGGGATAATATTTTGCCGCCAGCACGTGACTGCTGGTTTTTGCGCGGACAATCTCGGCGGGCAAGGTATTATCGGTAAGGTACAGGGTCATCAGCGGATTAAATTTCGTGCCCTCGGGCAACGCGGCGAGAATGCGCGAACGATAGGCCAGCGCCAACTCCGTTGTCGTGATGGGTGGCTTTAGATTAGGCATGACAATGGCGCGCGCGAATTGCGCGGCGCTATGGGCGACCACTGCACGCAGGGCCGCGCCATCGCGCAGGTGCAAGTGCCAATCGTCGGGCTGTGTAAGGGTATGGGTAATCACAAAGCGGCTTATGGTTCGGTAGGTACGACATTATGCCACGCCCGGAGGTGATTCACGATGCCGGCCAGGCGCAAATCGCGGCTGATTCTGCTGCGGCAGAATGTTATGCTAGGCAGTCGATCCACTTTATTGCAGAACTCCCCATTTACCTTAAACACACGTCAAGGAACTGTCATGAAAACCAGATTATTACTCATTACCTTATGTTTTTTCTCCAATTATGTCTTCGCAGAAGAGGCCAGTACCTTGAGCACGCAGAAACAAAAACTAAGCTACTTTATTGGTTTTCAGGTGGGGCAAAGTTTTAAACAGCAAGGCTTGGATGTGGATGTCGACATCGTTTCGGCGGGCATCAAGGATGTCCTGACGAATGCAAAGCCGAAAATGACTATGGAAGAGATGAAGGCCACGGTAGAAATTCTTCAGAAGGATGCCGCAACGAAGACGGCGGCCCTGGCGGAAACCAATAAGGCAGCCGGGGCAACTAACAAGAAAGAGGGCGTCGCCTTCCTGGAGGCCAATAAAAAGAAAGAGGGCGTAGTCACTCTGCCCAGCGGCTTGCAGTACAAGGTGATTACTCAAGGCAAGGGCAAGAAACCCAAGGCCACGGATACCGTTGTGGTTAATTACCGCGGCACACTGATCAATGGCAAGGAATTTGACAGTTCCTATAAGCGCGGTGAGCCGGCCACTTTCCCGGTCAATGGCGTGATCAAGGGCTGGCAAGAGATCTTGCCGCTCATGCAGGAAGGCTCCAAGTATCAAGTGGTCATACCATCCGATCTGGCTTACGGCCCGCAGGGTACCGGTGGCGATATCGGACCTGATGCTACGTTATTATTCGACGTTGAATTGATGTCGATAAAATAAGATAAGAATTTTACAAAGAGGGCGAGGACTCAGGATGCTTGTGTTGCGGATTTAATTTATGGCAGCTAGTTCGGGCTATGAATTTCTCGCCGATGCAACCGTGCTGGTTCATGCCCTCTTTGTGTTGTTTGTGGTAGTTGGGCAATTGTTAATTTTGGCAGGATGGGTGTTTGGTTGGAGCTGGACACGCAATGCCGTGTTCCGCGTGACGCATCTCGCGGCCATCGGCTTTGTGGTGATGGCAACCTGGTTTGGCATCGTCTGTCCGCTAACCACCCTGGAAAATAATCTCCGGGGTTTGGCAGGCAGCATGCAATACGAAATGAGTTTTATCGGGTACTGGTTAAATCGCCTGTTGTTTTTTTCATTTCCGGCCTGGGTATTTACGTTGTGCTATTCGATTTTCTTTCTGCTGATTGTCATAACATTTTTTGCCTATCCGCCGAACTGGCGGCGCGCGGCATAAGGTATCCGCAATAACTCATTATGAGTTCTGTTTTACTGCTGGTTTTTACTATTACAGTCGGCTGGTTCTGGCTGGATAGCATGCGCATGCGTGAGACCGCCGTTCGCATTGGCGCAGAGGCCTGTCGGCGGCACGATGTGCAATTTCTGGATGATACGGTAGCGCTGCATCGCCTAGGCCTGGATCGCGATGGCAGAGGCCATCTGCGTATTCGCCGCACTTACCAATTTGATTTCAGCGAGAGCGGCGACAACCGCCGCCGCGCCTATATTATTATGATCGGTGCGCAGCTCGACGTATTGCAGATGGGCTTGGGCGAAACGTCGTCTTAAGCTTCCCTGATGAATGCATTAACGTGGTTCAATCCCGTCAATCATCGGCGTGCGTTTCAACGCTGAGCAGGTTTTCTTCGTGGTCGGTAGTGATGCGGAAATTGATTGGGCGACAACATACATAACAATCCTCGATATATTCCTGATCGCCTGCCGAGGTGTCTATGAAGGTCTCGAACATCTCGCCACAGTACGGGCAATCTACATTGTAGGGAATCGGCATAGATAGCTATCCTCGGACTACGATTCTTCCAGCGTTTCACTGGCCTCCAGCCAAATCTTTTCAGTCTCGCGCAGCGATTCGGCCAACTGGGCCTGACGCATGACCGCAGCCTTGAGTTGATCTTTATTAGCCGGTTCATAAATGGCGGGGTCGGCAAGCGTTGCCTCGATTGCGCGGGTTTCAGCCGTAAGTTTTTCTATCTTCTTTTCAAATTCGGCGAGACGTCGTTCCAGCGGGCGTCGTTGTTCTGCATTACGACTGCGCTGCTCGGCCTCGATGCGCTTTTGTTGTTTACGATCAGCCGCGCTGCGCGATGCAGTGGGTAATTTTTCAGACTTGCTTGCCAAGACAGGAGATTCATTTTTTGCATTCTGCCCTGAGCGGCTCTTAGACAGCCAGTCGCGATAATCATCCAGATCGCCATCGAAATCTGTTACACGGCCATCGGCAACTAACACCAGACTGTCAGTCGTGGTGCGCAATAAATGACGATCGTGAGACACCACGACCAATGCGCCCTCATAATCCTGCAAGGCCATGGTGAGTGTATCGCGCATGGCCAGGTCAAGGTGATTAGTCGGCTCGTCAAGCAGTAACAAATTAGGGCGTTGCCAGACCAGCAAGGCTAATGCCAGCCGGGCCTTCTCTCCGCCTGAAAAAGGCTCGACAGGGCGCATGGCATCTTCGCCGGTAAAGCCAAAGCCACCAAGAAAATTGCGCAGTTCCTGTTCACGGGCGCGGCGATCCAGCCGCTGCAAATGCAGTAAGGCGCTGTCGTCGGGGCGCAGTTGCTCAAGCTGGTGCTGGGCAAAATAACCGATCTTGAGACCGGTACCTTCCTGACGCTCGCCGTGCAGGGGTTTGAGCAGGCCCGCCAGCAGTTTAATCAGGGTGGATTTACCGGCACCGTTACGGCCCAGCAAGCCTAATCTTGAACCGGGTACGAGTTGCAATTTTATATCGCGCAGGACAACGTGTTCGCCGTAACCGGCCACGGCCTCGTCAAGATAGAGCAATGGATTGGGTGATTTTTCCGGCGGCTTGAATTCAAAGTGCAGTGGCGAATCGACGTGCGCGGCGGCGATGGTTTCCATGCGATCGAGGGCCTTGAGCCGGCTCTGCGCCTGACGTGCCTTGCTCGCCTTGGCGCGAAAGCGTCTGACGAAATCCTGTATATGGGCGATCTCAAGCTGTTGTTTTTCAAACGCCGCTTGCTGCAAGGCGAGCTTCTCGGCGCGTTGCCGCTCGTATTGTGCGTAGTTGCCTTTGTATAGTGTGATCTGTTGATGCTCGACGTTGGCGATATAGCCGACGACATTGTCGAGAAAGTCGCGGTCATGCGAGATCAATAGCAGGGTTCCACCGTAACCGCGCAGCCATTGCTCCAGCCATAATACGGCGTCGAGATCCAGGTGATTGGTCGGTTCGTCCAGCAGTAATAAATCGGAGCGGCACATGAGCGCGCGGGCAAGATTGAGGAGCATGCGCCAACCGCCGGAGAAGGTGTTGACCGCGTGGTTATGCTCCTCGGCTGAGAATCCAAGTCCGTGCAACAATTGCGCGGCGCGCACGCGGGCCGTGTAGCCGTCGATGGAGTCATAGTGTGCATGCAGCGCGGCGATGCGAATGCCATCATCGGTCAGGTGCGCGTCTTCAAGCTCGCGTTCGGTGTCGCGCAACTCGCTGTCGCCATCCATTACATAGTCGATAGCGGAGATTTCAAGCGCGGGGGTTTCCTGCCCGACGTGCCCGATGACCCAGCGCGCCGGTATGTCGAAGTCGCCGCTGTCTTGATGCAGTTCGGCACGCAGCAGTGCGAACAGACTCGACTTGCCGGTGCCATTTGGCCCGGTCACACCGATTTTCTGCGCAGGGTACACCGTCAGATTGACGGACTCGAACAGGAAACGGCCGCCGCGTTGCAGTGAGAGATTACGTAAGCTGATCATAGCCGGACATTATACCAGCAGAGTTGTGTTAATAATGTGGCGGCGGTGTTTCTTCGGAGAGGGTGGCAATATTGAATTGCGCTTGAGCCGCGATATGTTGCTGTAATACCCCGATTTGCCGGGTTAATCCGTCAATGAGTTTTTGTTGCGCAACAATAATATCGTTGAATTCTTGCAGCGTGGCCTCTTGATGGGTGATGCGGATCTCCAGATCAATCAGGCGCGCCTCCGGTGTGTTCATAAAATCTTAAGATTCCGCCAGCAGTTTGATGACACTATTGGCGACGCTGGCGCTGGATTGCGGGTTCTGGCCGGTTACCAGCTTGCCATCCACGATAGTGTGATCTTGCCATAACGTTCCAGCAACGGCGTCTGCCCCTAGATCGCGCAATCTCGTTTCGAGCATAAAAGGCATTAGCTTGGCGAGTTCCACCGCATGTTCCTCTTCGTTGGTAAACATGGTGAGCTTGCGGCCTTTAACGAGCGGGGCACCATTGCTCAGGTTTACCCCCACCAGGGCTGCCGGGCCATGACACACTGCGGCAATAATCTTGTCCTGTTCGGCGAACTGGCGAATTAGATCCGCCACGCTTTCATTATCGGCAAGGTCATACATAGTACCGTGCCCGCCGGGGAAAAATACCGCATTGAAATGCGCCGTATCGCCGATGCCGGCCAGCGGCACGGTATTATCAAGCACCTGCAAGGCGGCGCGTGTATCGGCGGACTCGATATCTTGCGGAACATTGTGCGGATCGAGCGGAGTAGGACCACCCTTCGGGCTCGCAACCGTAATTTTATAATTTTGCGCGCGAAATAATTGATAAGGCACTGCGAATTCTTCGAACCATAGGCCGGTCTTGTGCGCGTTGTCGATGCGATCGTGGCTGGTTACAATAATGAGAATAGCCTTTTGCAGCGTCATGATGCCCGGTTCCTTTAGGTAATCGTAGCGATAAGTTTTTGCTTGCCGGTACGCGTTAATGATTTTATCGCAAATTCCCGTGCCAGCGCCCGAGAGCGATCCGCGCATTGCTCCTGATAGATGAGGATAACCGGCAGACGGCTGCGCGTACAGCGTGAGGCATGCCCGCTATTGTGTTGCCGTAGCCGCCGCTCCAGATGATTGGTAATGCCGGTGTAAAATGTACCATCGCTGCATTCAAGAATGTATACCAGCCAGTGTTGGTCGCTTGCAATGGCAGTGGTAATTTGTTCTTGCTGCATGATTTGCTGAATTTCCTGTTTCTTGAAATAAACAATGCCGGATGTTGTCAAGGCTGCGTATAAAATAGCACAAAGCTTAACCGCGTAGACGCTCCGCCATTTAAACAGAGAATAATCGATGCTGCTGGATATTAATCAACTGCAAGAAATAATGGTGCACGCCGCGCAGCGGGAATTGTTGCCGCGTCTTGCCCAGGGTTCTCCGCATTATCAGCATAAGCCGGACGGCAGTATTGTGACCGCAGCGGACATTGCAGTGCAGCACTATCTACGCACCGAGCTTGCGAGACGTTGGCCGCAATACGCTTTTGTCGGCGAAGAGATGTCCGTGCATGATCAGCATTTATCAATCCATCATCCGGCAGGTTTCTGGTGTCTTGATCCACTGGATGGCACCACTAATTTTGCGGCGGGAATTCCGTTTTTTGCAATATCGCTGGCGCTGATTGTCGGCGGTGAGACGCTTGTCGGTCTGGTTTATGACCCGGTGCGCGAGGAATGTTTCACGGCGCGTAAAGGGTCGGGAGCGTGGCTGAACAACACGCGCTTACATCAGCGTCCTGCATCGCCGACGCTCCGTGATTGTATTGCAGTCGTTGATTTCAAGCGCCTGACAATACCTATTACGAGCAGGCTGGTAGCCGGGCCGCCTTATGCCTCGCAACGTAATTTTGGTTCGGTAGCCCTCGAGTGGTGCTGGCTGTCCGCCGACCGCTTCCATGTTTATTTACACGGCAGGCAGCAGTTGTGGGACTATGCGGCGGGCAGTCTTATCCTGCGTGAGGCAGGAGGACACGCGATGACCCTGGAGGGTAATAAAGTGGGCGATGGTTTGCAGGCTTGCTCGGCCGTTGCGGCCCTGGACAGCGCACTTTTTGAGGAATGGAGAACCTGGATTCAGGCTAACAACTAATGCCAATTAAAAATAACGGCCTCACTGAATCTTCAAAAACACCGCCGGACATAAAAAAGCAGCCGAGCCTGTACACAACAACACTACGACTTTTGCTGGCGCTTTTTTTTATCGTTGGCGGAATATTGCATTTTCTCAAGACTCCGCTGTATATGAAGATTATGCCGTCTTTTCTTCCTTACCACGCGGAGCTTGTTTACATCAGCGGTTTTTTTGAAATACTGGGTGGAATCGGCGTACTGATTCCTGCGCTACGCCGTTATGCCGGGTATGGATTGATCGCACTGACCATCGCCGTCACCCCGGCGAATATTCAGATGGCGATTGATCACCTGAGTCGCGATGGATTGACCCTGTTTTCCGTACTGCTACTGCTACGCGTCCCCTTGCAGTTGCTGATTATTTACTGGATTTATAAATGCACCCGATAAACCATGAGCCACAATGCATTGCAGGAATATTTTCTATTAATTAATCTTGGCGTCGAGCGGTTTTTTGGCAAGCTCCAACATCTTCTGTAACTCGCCAGATTCGTAAAGCTCGAGGGTAATATCACAGCCGCCAATCAATTCGCCGTTGATGTAAAGCTGCGGAAAGGTCGGCCAATTCGCATAGCGCGGCAGGTTCTGAAATATCTCCGGATCGGCCAGCACATTCACAGAAGTAAACTCGGCATTGCATGCCTTCAAGGCCAGCGCTGTGCGGCTGGAAAATCCACATTGCGGCATACTTGGTGTGCCTTTCATAAAAAGTACGACCGGGTTCGTTTCAACTTGTTCTTTAATACGTTGCATTACATCCATAGATCACCTGCGCAATGAAGTTTGAATACACTCTTGGATATCAGTATAACAAAATCGCTTTGGCCCACATCAACAATCAACGCTTTAGGGCGTGCTAAACCTTGCTCGTTAACTCAAGCGCCAGAGACACATTTTTAAAATCTTTGAAGAAATGCTCACGGTAATATCTCAGCTCGCGTATGGAATCGCGCACATCCTCAAGCGCGAGGTGCGCCGGGGTTTTTACATACCCTTCCGCCATGGCGGGTGCCCAGCGCTTTGCCAATTCTTTGATACTGCTGACATCAAGGTTGCGATAGTGAAAATATTTTTCCAATTCCGGCATGCAGCGATGCAAGAAACGGCGATCCTGGCAGATGCTATTTCCGCACATCGGCGATTTATTACGTGCCACATACTTCTGGATAAATTCCAGCGTGCGCTGCTCGGCCTCGACCTCATCCGTCCGGCTCTGGCGCACCCGTTCCGTCAAACCAGACTTCGCATGTTGCTGCGTATTCCAGTTGTCCATGCCATTGAGCAGCGCATTCGTTTGATGAATCGCAATGGCGGGGCCTTCCTCGAGAATATTAAGGTCGCTGTCGGTAATGATCGTGGCGATTTCGATGACCTGATCGACATCGGTATTAAGCCCAGTCATCTCCAGATCGATCCAGATTAAATTGTTGGGATTTTGTGCCATGGAGTTCTTTTGTATGGTCTGCGGAAAGCGTCGAAGGATGTCTTGCCATGCATTGTACCAGAGGCTAACCTACGGATGTCCTACTATCGAGATTGTTTAATGAATTCATTCACCCTGCTGTTTCTCGCAGCCCTCTCTGCGGGCATTATTTTACAGCTATGGTTATCGCGGCGTCAGATAGCTTATGTCTTCGCGCACCGCAATCAGGTCCCCGCCAGCTTCAGCGAGCAAGTATCTCAAGAGGCGCATCACAAGGCTGCCGACTACACCCTAGCCAAGACCCGTTTCGGGCGTTTAGAACTCATTATTGCAGGCTTGTGGTTACTGGCCTGGACCTGGGGGGGTGGCCTCAACCTGTTGGATCAGGCTTGGCGCGGCCTGGAATTAAGCCCCCTGCTCACCGGCATAGGCTTTATGCTCAGCGCGTTTGCCTTGATGGGCGTGCTTGATTTGCCGTTCGCGGTTTACCGAACATTCAGCATTGAAAAACGCTTCGGATTTAATCGTACCACCCCGGCCTTAT
>JBDSOT010000108.1:0-3354 GCA_039914705.1 Gammaproteobacteria bacterium
GCAGGCTCGCGCGCACGGTGGTGTTGGCGGTGAGGCGATCCTTGCGTTTAATAGTGTACTCCGCCTCATAAATCCCCGGCTCAATCTCTTGCATGGTGATGATGCGTTTCACACCTGTAATTCGCAGCGTGGCCTTTGAAGACGGCGTGCCTTCAAGGGTAAAAACCAGATCGGTGCCCGCGTCAAGCGCCTCCACGGCGTCCACTTCAAAGCTGTCAATTTGAGGCCTCACCACAGTGGCCGCCTGAACAAATCCGGGCGTCAAAACTACGCTGAAAACCAAGACCAGCGAGACAAACAATATACGGAAAGATAACATAAAATCTCCTTTATTTAGTCGTAGCGCTCATATCAGGGCACTTTCACGGACTTGTTGGCGTAATCCTACTCCACTTGGAAACCACCTACAATTTTAAGGGGTTGGTAGATTGCTATTGCCTGCACCGTTTAGCTGGTTGCCGTTAGCATCGTAGCTGTAGCTTCCGGATGTTTAAATAACTGGCGGTAGGCTGCTTGGCGTTCAGGGTCGCTCTTGCCTAGGTGCCAGTATTCCAGGTGCGCAGCAACGGTAACATCCAACTGGCCCAAGGCGTTGTGGCGCTAACTCGACCCAGGGTATTCAGACGGGTGCGTTACCATGCCGACCGTACCGGATTTAACTCGATATAGCACATGCACGTCAACAGGTAAGCCCCGCTATCAATCATGGTGGCTTTGTAGCAGCCTTCCCACAGGCTGCCGGTACGCCGGTAGCAGTAATTGTAATACTGGACGTAGTAACGTCCCAACATTTGCATAGCCTTGGGTAAACTGTGTTCTGTGAGGGTGTTATGAGCAAATGGACGTGGTTGGTCATCAGTACGTAAGCATGGATTTGGCAACCGTGTTGGCCGCAGGCGAGCTGTAATTTTTCAAGATAGAAGCGGTAATCTGTGTCAGCGCAGAATATCTCGCTACGCTGATTACAATGATCAATCGATACTGACCCCATTGACGCAGCGACGCGTGCTGCGAAAGCTGTCGAGCAGATTATTGGACGACGGATAGAGCGGCGAGGTCGCTGAAGACCGAATTGGTAATGCATTGCGATTACCTTACGCGGGAACAGGCAAGATCAAGCTTGTTCGAATACATGGAAGTGTTTTATAACCGGCAGCGTCGTCATTCGTCTTTAGGCTATGCAAGCCCGTTGGACTTTGAAGTATTGAATCGACCCCTTATTAAGGTGTCCACCGTTCGTGGGTAAGATCAGCTTGACCCCATTGATTGTTTGAAGCTTAGTGCTGATTATTTTTCACCTAACGGCCGCTCGCTTTGACCTCGTTGAATGTAAAAGCGAGGGATCGAACAACGATTATCGACTACTCTACCGTAACGGATTTGGCCAGATTGCGCGGCTGATCGACGTCGGTGCCTTTGAGTACGGCGGCATGGTAGGCGAGAAGTTGCAGGGGGATGGTGTAGATGATCGGGGAGACGCAATCTTCGCTATGTGCGACTTTGATAACTTGCACGCCTTCGGTGGAATGCACGCCGGATGCGCCGTCGGCGAACACGATTAACTGCCCACCACGTGCGCGTACTTCGTGCAGGTTGGATTTTAGTTTTTCTAATAAATCATTATTCGGCGCAACGGCGATGACCGGCATGTCGGCATCGACCAGTGCCAGCGGACCGTGTTTCAACTCGCCTGCGGGATAAGCCTCGGCATGGATATAGGAAATTTCCTTGAGCTTGAGAGCACCTTCCATGGCAACCGGATAGTGTGCGCCGCGTCCTAAAAACAGGGCGTGATGTTTGTCGGCGAATTGTTCGGACAAGGTTTTAATTTCGTCGTTGAGTTCCAGCGCTTTTTCAATCTGCGCCGGAAGACGCTTAAGCTCTCGCACGATTTCCTTTTCTGTTTCTGCACTCATTGCATGTCTGCGACCGAGTACCGCTACAAGCAATAACAGCGCAACGAGTTGTGTAGTGAAGGCCTTGGTGGAGGCCACGCCGATCTCGGGGCCGGCGTGCGTGAGAAATGCAAGATCGGCCTCGCGTACCAGCGAACTTTCCGCAACGTTGCAGATTGCCAGTGAATGTCCGAAGCCAAGTCGCTTCGCCTCGCGCATGGCGGCGAGTGTGTCGGCGGTCTCACCGGATTGCGATAACGCGACGATGAGTGAATTAGGTCTGACCACGGGGCGGCGATAGCGGAACTCGCTCGCCACCTCGGCGCTGCATGAAATTCCGGCAAGCGATTCCAGCCAGTAACGCGCGATTAATCCGGCATGGTAGCTGGTGCCGCAGGCGATGATGTGCACCTGTTTAATGTTATCAAAAATCGCACCGGCCTCGGGGCCAAACGCCGCTTCCAAAACACGGCCTTCGCTGATACGGCCTTCGAGGGTGTGCAGTATGGCGGTGGGTTGCTCGAATATTTCCTTAAGCATGTAGTGACGGTAGTGGCCTCGCTCGACTGCATCCAAGGTCAATTCGCTGGTGTGTATGGGTCGCTCTACTTCTTTGCCTGCGGCATTGATGATCTTCAAGCTGTCCTTGGTGAGTTCGGCGATATCGCCGTCTTCGAGGAAGATAAAGCGCTGCGTGACGGGAATCAGCGCGGCGACGTCCGAGGCAATGAAATATTCGCCGATGCCGACGCCGATTACCAATGGACTACCGCGCCGTGCGGCTATTAAATGTCCCACTTCGTTATTGCTGATAACGCCGAGCGCATACGCACCGTGTAAATCATCTACGGTTGCGCGCACGGCGTCGAATAAATTTTTACCAGCATTCAGGTAACCATAGATTTGATGAACGATGACTTCGGTATCGGTCTCTGAGGTAAATTCGTAGCCATTATTTTTTTGCTGACTACGCAATGCTTCGTGATTTTCGATGATGCCATTGTGCACCACGGCAACCATCTTGCGGCAGACATGCGGATGGGCGTTCGCCTCGCTGGGTTTCCCGTGCGTGGCCCAGCGGGTGTGGGCAATGCCGATGGTGCCGTGAGGATTTGCTTTTTTAAGCGCGGCCTCGAGTTCGCTCACCTTGCCGAGTGCGCGGGTGCGTAACAAGCTGCCATGTTCATCGATGAGCGCGGTGCCCGCCGAATCATAGCCGCGATATTCGAGCCGCTTGAGGCCTTCGATTAAAATGGGTAGCACGTTGCGCTGGGCGACGGCTCCGACGATTCCGCACATAAGTTTGCTCCTGTAAATTATGTACTGGCAAGAAGCTTATTTTAATTAATGGCGATGTTACAGGTGAAAGCTAATTCTTGTTTTTCACCGGTCGCTCCCAGTGTTCCACTGTTTGCTGTTTGGAGCGACTTAGCGTGAGTTTATCTGCGGGTGCGTTTTG
>JBDSOT010000118.1:0-3765 GCA_039914705.1 Gammaproteobacteria bacterium
GCAAGATAAGAAAAGCGTTGCGCCCGCTGTTCAATCTCGATGGTCGGGAGGTAATCATAACGGCGAGCGTGGGCATCACCGTATATCCCGACGATGCGCCGGATGCGGATACGGATACGCTGATCAAATATGCCGACACGGCCATGTATGTGGCAAAAGCTGCCGGCCGGGACACCTACCGCTTCTATACGGCACAAATGAATGTCAGTGCGCTGGAAAAACTGGATCTGGAAAACGCGTTACGCAAGGCGCTCGACCAAGATGAATTTGTGTTGCACTACCAGCCGAAGATTCGCATTGATAGCGGTGTGTGGACCGGTGTGGAGGCGCTGATACGCTGGAATCGTCCGGGACACGGGCTGGTTGCGCCGGGGGTTTTCATTCCTGTACTTGAAGAAACGGGACTGATTACGCCGATAGGGATGTGGGTGATCGATGCCGCCTGCAGGCAGATCAGCGCCTGGGGACTAGCTCGGATCGGATCTCTACAGGTGGCGGTCAATGTCTCCGGTAAACAGTTTTTGCAGGAAGGCTTTGTGGCGGCGGTAGCCGCTACGATACGAAGGCACAACATAGATGCGGAGTTACTGGAAATCGAAATAACGGAAAGCTCGCTGATGTCAAACACGGAGGAGACCCATGCCATCCTGCGGGAGCTAAATGCCCTCGGGGTTTCGATCAGCATCGACGACTTCGGCACCGGTTACTCGAGTCTCGCCTACTTAAGGCGCTTTCCGATCGATAAGCTCAAGATCGACATGGCCTTTATCCGGGATATCACCACCAATGCGGATGACGCTGCCATCACGGTCGCTATCATCAGCATGGCACATATATTGAAACTGACGGTTATTGCCGAAGGTGTTGAGTCCGAGGAGCAACTCGAATTTTTGCGCAGGCATGGTTGTGACGAGTTCCAAGGGTATTATCTTTCGCGGCCCCTGCCCGTGGTTGATCTGGAAAAGTTGCATCGGAAAACTTCCGCGGCATCGTCGCCACACGCTAAGGTCTAGGTGACATACGGCACATGGGGGATTAAGATAGACTTATAGTAACGCTTGCAGACGGTATTACAGGGATCGCAATAACAGGAGAAGTACCATGAAAAAACAGTTGGCGGTAGTGATTTTAGCGACGCTGAGCAGCGGGGTTTGGGCGAACGAATTTATCAAGGGCTTTCACCGGCCCGATGGCTCGTATGTCGCGGGCCGCACCCAGCCAACAAACGGCAACCAGTTGTCGCAAGCACCGCGTTTGCGCGCTAATGCACGCGATGCAGCCGAGCCAGAAGATGAATCTCTGGTGGCCGCGCCGCAGGATCTTACCCTGGGCGGCACCTTGGGAAATGCCGGCAGACGTGATCCGCGTGTGCTGAGAAATGCTGATGCCATCGAGCAGATTGTCGAGCAAGAGAACGGCGAAGACGGCATTGTGCGCGGTGATAGTTTTTATGTCAGGAAGAGTGTAGCCAATGAGTATAAGCAGCGCCGCATTCCCAACAGCCTGCGCACCAACGAAGCCGCCAGTGACTATCACTACACCGCCAATAGTTACGTCGTTAACAACGAAAAATTAAACAAATACCGCGAGATGTTCCAAAGCAACCGCTAGAATTTTAACGGCTCCCACTGCCGAAGATTCTGGCAAACAGCTCATCCATTACCCCGGTTTGGGTCATTAGATACAGACCGACCATCGAAATAACGGTAAGCACCAGCAATACGGCAAGCAGGGTAAGCAGGGCGGTTTGACGATTCTTGGGGGGCATGGGATTAGTCTCGATTAACAGTTAGGGAATTCGCGCGCATCTGTTTTATTGGCAGCTTTATGGTTAATCCGGTGGTGTATCAATTTGAAAAGAAGGAGGGTGATCATCAATCCTGTCATTCTTCGCTATGCTCAGAATGACAGAGCTGCGCTCAGAATTCATAAACATCGTTCCCGCGAAAGTGGGAACCCAGTAAGCCACGGCAATAAGCGCTGGTTCCGGGTCTTCGCTACGCTCCTCCCGGAATGACGACATATGAAGGTTCGCCAAGTTAAAACTGCGAACGTAGTGTAATGGAAACCGCGCGCCCAGGCTCCACCAGCGGATTGGTACTGCTGCGCGCAAACCGCACATCCTCAACCGTAGTGGGTTGGCGATAGGCCTTGTCGAAGATATTTTCCAGGCCGATGCTTAGCTGCATCGCGGGCAGCCTGGAAGAAACCCTCCACAGATCAATCCCAGCGTGCATATCCACGACCGCAAATCCCGCCGTCTCGCGTTCCTGCGCGGGGTCGATGCGCCCTTTATGCAGCGACCATTTACCGACGCCTTCAATAAAAAATCCGTTGATGCCGTTGTAGCGCAGACCGAGCAGACCGTTCAGCGGTGGAATATAGGCCAGCGACTGGTCAGCGTCGCTGTCAGTGCCGTGCAGGTAAGCCGCATTCATGAAGGCCTCCCAGCGCCGTGCAAACTGCCAATTGGCGGCGAACTCCAGGCCGTGAATGTTAGCAGCACCGCCGTTTACGCGCTGCGTTGAAGGCAGTCCCAGAAACATCAATGGACGATTGACGATGAGGTTGCTGTAGTCGCTGTAAAATGCAGTGAGGTTAGCCTTTAAGTTTGCTAAACGCAGCCGCGTGCCCAGTTCATAGGTGACGCCTTGCTCCGATTCCAGTTGCGGATTCGGCACCAAAAAGCCGCTGCCCTGACGGCTCGCGCCAAAGCTCTCGGTGGTCGTCGGTGCGCGAAAGGCCTTGCTGACATTGCCGGTGAAGTGCAGCGTTTGCCAGGGCCGATAGATAACGCCCAGGCCGCCGGTCAGCGGTGTCTCCGTGGTTTCAGTCCCGCGTGTGTAGGCTGCGCGCAAGGACTCGTCGGGCAACGGTTGGGTGTCGGTGGTGGAGTGAATGTAATCCAGGCGTCCGCTCAGCGAGACCGTCCAGCGCTCGGAGGGATCCCAGTCATTATTCGCGAACAGCCCTACATCGGTCTGACTATTATCCGGCGCGGTTTGCCGTAGTGAACGTGCGCTGGTGTTTGTGATGCTGCCGTCGGGATTGAAGTTCGTGGTGCGCACGGCGGTCTGGGTGCCGGTGCCCATTTGATGAAAAAAATCCGTGCCCACGGTTAATAAGCTATTGCCCCAGGGTCGCACCCCGAGTAATTTTCCGCCGATGACGAGCGGGCCGCCGATGATATTTTTCACTTCAGAAAGGCGATTCGGTATGGCACGGCTGGTGATGTCGATGTCGGTAAATAAATCGCGGGCGTACAGGCTCGCCTCCAGTTTTTGCCAGTTCGATTCAGCATTGTTGCCGCTGTAGTGTAATTTGATAAAGCGCTCGCGCAGCGGGTCTTCGCGTCGTTCTATGAAGGGTGCGCCGGGCGCGCCGCTGATGCCGCCCGCGCGTCCGGCCTCCACCTCGGCAAATTTCGCCGATAGCTCCAGGCGCTGGCCCGGCACAGGTGTATAACCCAGGCGCAGATCGGCAGAGCGCGTAGCGAAATCGCTGTTGGGAATCTCGCCTTGCGGACTCTGGTAATTATCGGCGCTGCGCGTATTTACGCCGAGCAGCATGTCCAGCTTATTACCCAAACCTTCCAATTCAACGCGGCTGCCGTAAAGATTATTTACGCTGTTGTAATCCAGCGCGCGCAGGCGTGGCGTTAGCCGGAACGGGGCTTCTATGTCGCCCTCGGCGCGGCGCGTAATAATATTTATTACGCCAGCTAATGCATCGGGACCGTACAGCGCAGAGGCCGGCCCCCGTATG
>JBDSOT010000140.1:0-9820 GCA_039914705.1 Gammaproteobacteria bacterium
GGAAGAGGTTATTGGCAAAAATCCCCGGATTTTGAGTTCAGGCCAGCAGAGTCCCGAATTTTATAAAGAACTATTTGATAGCCTAAAAGCGTCTGACCAATGGCAGGGCGAAGTCTGGAATCGGCGCAAGGACGGCGAGCTGTACGGTGAGTGGCTGACCATCAGCACGGTACGCAATAAGCAGGGGCAGATAAATAATCATATTGCGATATTTTCTGATATTACCCGGCGCAAACGGAAAGCGGAGCGCAATGAATACCTCGCCCATCACGATGCCCTCACGGGCCTGGGCAATCGCCTGCTGCTGGTAGATCGTATCAAAAGCGCTTTGTTGCAAGCGCGGCGCGACCATAAGTTAACTGCGGTATTGTATCTTGACCTCGATCACTTCAAACAAATCAACGACACTCTGGCTCACGATGTCGGCGACACGTTATTACGGGAAGTTGCAAAACGCCTTTCCGCCTGCGTGCGCGGCGTGGATTCGGTGCTGCGCCTGGGCGGAGATGAGTTTGTGCTGGTGGAAAACATCCGCGATGAAAACGATGTCAAGTTGATCGCGAATAAGGCCCTCGCGGCCTTGGCCAAACCTTTTATGATCAAAAAGCATCGGCTTTATATCAGTTGCAGCATAGGTATCTGCATAGCTTCCAGCGACAAAGCCGAGCCGCTGTCGCTGGTTAATAATGCCGATTGTGCCATGTATCAGGCCAAGCATCAGGGCGGCAATTGCTACCAATTTTATTCTGAGAATGTCACACCGCTGCGCAACCCGGCGAGCGGGGAGACAGTCTAAGTCTAGACGCATCAATAATATATATGGAGCGTTAGTCCCATATATCCATCGTAAGAAAAGAAACCTTTTAGCGGGGCGTGAAGGCAAGCGTCTAGCTAATGAGGATCACCTTCCAGGGGCCACAACTCATGCGCGTCCACCAGTAAGCGATAGCGCGCCTCGTTGGCATCGAGCTGCGCCAGGCTGGCGGCGAGCCGCGCCTCGGCGGCCTGTCGGCGTGCGATCAGGACATTGGATAAATCGGCTTCTCCCAAACTGTAAGCACGCGCTATCAGTTCGGCATTCTTATCGGTGAAATCGGCGGCGCTGAGGGCACTTTGCTGGCTGCGGTAGCTGGATTGCGCGCTGGCGTAAACACTGGCGATGTCTGCGTTAAGGCGGCGCAATACCTTGGCTTCATTCAAGTTGGCAATTTCTGCTTCGGCTGTCGCCTCACGCCCGGCGGCTGCGCGGGCTTTTCCGGTCAGGGGTATCGAAACATAGACCCCGGCTATCTGTTCATCACCACCGGTTTCGGAGGCATAACGCGCGCCTAGCATCGGGTCGGGCCGCTGGTTTTTGTCAGCGCGGGCGGCCTGGAGTTGCGCCCGTTTGGATTGTTCCCGGGCCAAATTTAGTTCGTCGTTACTGGTCAAAATCCGTGCGCGCCATTCGTCCAGGGTTTGCGTTATCGGCACGGGTGTTATCAGCGTTGGTGCGGCGGGAAGTTGGATGCCGATGAAACGCTGCGTGAGATCAATCGCTGCCTTTTGCTCGCGCAGCCTGGCTTGTTGAAGCGAATATTCTTCTTGAGCCAGTGCGGCCCCCGCGAGTGACGCCTCCAGCCGTGGCGCATCGCCGCCCTGCACGCGTCGCTCGACAATCCGCAACTGTTCTTTGAAGGTTTCAACCTGAGCCTTTGCCTGATCTGCTTCGTTATAGGCCCGCATCCAGTTAAACCACAGGCGCAGCAACTCACGCTTTGCTTCGTGCAGGCTGTCAGCATAAGCTGCTTCAGCCTGGCTGACACCTTGGACTCCAAGCTGCTGATCCAGCCTGACCTTGCCAGGCAGACGAAATGCACGCTCCAAACTAATGTCCCATTCGCCGAAATCACCGCGCCCGTCGATAGTGCGTTGTCCCGCGCCCAGTCTGACATTGGGTTCGTACGGTCCGGCCTCCAGGCCAAGTTGTCTGGCCTTGCCCACTTCTATACCGGCCCGCGCCGCTTGTGCATCGGGATTATTGCTGAGCGCCTCTGCGACCGTTGCCAGCGACGGCAGATCGGAATTCTCAAGCTTGTTTTCCGCTTGAACCGGGAATATGGCGCTCATGATTACTACCAAAACTAATTTCACGCTTGCCTTCATGCAAATCTCCCGAACTCACTGACAGGGGTAATCCAGTACACAATATCGCTGTGCGGCAGCGTGGTTCGCAAGTCATCAATCAGGGTCTGCGCCACTGCATGTTGCAGCAGAATTTTCATCTGCACGCGCCGCGCGCGGCCCCGCACCTGTTCCACGATGTCTTGATAATCGAGATTGGAGCCGTGACCCTCCACCGCACTGGTGGTGAAATCGCCCGCCAGTGCCTCATGTTCGAGCAGCAGGTCAACCAGGTTTTCCTCCAGCGCCCTGGGGAATACCAATGTCAAACAACAATCGGGCACATTCATGATGTCTGCTCCGCTAATACCAGGGGTTCACTGCGAGTTCTTTTCGCGGCCCCGCGCGGTACACCGAAGCGACGGTAGAGAATGGGTAACAGAATGAGCGTGAGCAAGGTCGCACTCACCAAGCCGCCGATGACCACGATGGCCAGCGGCTTCTGAATCTCCGACCCTGGCCCCGTCGCAAACAACAACGGCACCAGACCGAAGGCGGCGATGCTGGCGGTCATCAACACCGGACGCAAACGCCGCTTCGCGCCTTCGACCACCACATCAGCGAGCGCCATGCCCTCCGCCCGCAGTTGGTTAAAGTAACTGACCATCACCACGCCGTTCAGCACCGCGATGCCGAGCAGGGCAATGAATCCTACCGACGCGGGCACCGACAAATACTCCCCTGACAGCCACAGCGCAAACACACCGCCGACCATGGCGAATGGAATGTTGGACAGTACCAGCACCGCCTGGCGCACCGAGCCAAAGGTAGCGAACAGCAGCAGAAAGATCAGGCCCAACGCCACCGGCACCACGATGGTCAGGCGTGCGGCGGCGCGTTGCTGGTTTTCGAACTGCCCGCCCCAACTTAATCGGTAGCCATCGGGTAACTTCACCTGTTTGCTCACCGCCTGTCGGGCCTCCTCTACAAAACCGACCAGGTCGCGGCCCTGCACATTGGACAGCGTGACTGCCATGCGCGCGCCGTTTTCCCGATCAATCTTGACCGGGCCATTTACCCGTTTCAGCGTGGCTACGCTGGAGATCGGCACGCTCTCGCCATTAGGCAAGGCCAGCGTCAGTTGTGAAAACAGGGTCGGCGAGGTGCGCAAGGCATCCTCTCCACGCATCAGCACCGGGGTGCGCCGCGCACCTTCCAGCACCGTACCCACCGTTCTGCCTTCCAGTTGTGAACGTAGCGCCTCGCCGATATCGTCCACGTTCAAGCCCATGCGACCTGCGGCGAGCCGGTCAATTTCCACTTGGAGATACTGCACGCCGTCATTCTGCACGGTGTACACATCCTGACTGCCGGGCGTCGCCTTCAGCACCGCTTCGATTTCCGTTGCCAGCCCGTTTAACGTGGCGAGGTCCGGTCCGAACACCCGCACGGCGACATCCCCGCGCACGCCGATAATCATCTCCTGCACGCGCATATCGATGGGCTGCGTAAAGCTGTAGGAAATGCCGGGCAATTTATCCAGCACCTTGCGCAGCTCATCAGTCAACCATTCCTTGTCATTTTCACGCCACTCAGCGCGCGGCTTCGTTTGCAGATAGGTATCCGTTTGATTAAGTCCCATCGGGTCCAAACCCAGTTCGTCCGCCCCGGCCCGCGCCACGATGCCCGTCACCTCCGGCACCTGGCTCATGATCGCCTGATGGACCTTCAAATCCAGCGCGGCAGTCTGCTCTAGGCTGATGGATGGCAGTTTCTCAATGCCGACAATAATGTCGCCCTCATCCATCTCCGGCATGAAGGTCTTGCCGAGTTGCGTGTACACAAAGCCGGTCAGTCCCAGCGCCAGAAAGGCCGCTATTACGACGGTTTTCACATGATTCAAGGACCACCGCAACACCGGCTCGTACAATGCATTCGCCTTGCGCACTAACCACGGGTCACGGTGCCCCACACTTTTCAGTAGAAAGGAGGCGAGCACCGGGATAATCGTGAGCGAGAGCAGCAGTGAGCCGGACAGGGCAAACACGATGGTTAAGGCCACCGGGACGAAGAACTTGCCCTCCAGGCCTTGCAGCGTGAGCAACGGCAGGAACACGATGACGATAATCAGGATGCCCGCCAAAACCGGTTTGGCCACCTCGCGCACCGCGCGGTAAATAATGTGCAGATGCGGCAGTTTGTTGGCCTTGGCATCGCGCGCCAGATGCGAGACGATGTTCTCCACCACCACCACCGCCGCATCCACCAGCATGCCGATGGCAATCGCCAGACCGCCCAGGCTCA
This sequence comes from Gammaproteobacteria bacterium, assembly GCA_039914705.1. Classification (GTDB taxonomy): domain Bacteria; phylum Pseudomonadota; class Gammaproteobacteria; order SURF-13; family SURF-13; genus JBDSTW01. The sequence goes on from JBDSOT010000140.1 coordinate 4,408, forward strand.
TCAGATTGGCCGACATGCCGAACAGGCGCATCATGATGAAGGTAATCAGCGCGGCCAGCGGCAGGGTCAGCGCCACCACCAGCGCGGCGCGCAGATTGCCCAGGAACAGGATGAGCAGCACAACCACCAGCGCAATCGCCTCAAACAAGGCCGTGGATACCGTGCCAACGGCCCGCTCCACCAGACTGCCGCGATCATAAAATACTTGGGTCTTCACGCCCTTGGGAAAGGTGGGTGCCAACTCCGCCAGCTTGTTGCGCACACCCTCAACAACCTCCTGCGCATTCGCGCCGCGCAGGCCCAGCACCAGGCCCTGCACCGCCTCGCCCTTGCCGTCCATGGTGACCACGCCGTAGCGCGTGAGACTGCCGATGCGCACCTCCGCCACATCGGCGACGCGCACCGGTGTGCCATCGTTATTGCCGACTACAATGGCGCGCAGATCGTCCAGCGTTTTAACCGTGCCGTCCGAGCGCACCAGCAGCACTTCTTCGCCATCGGTAAGGCGTCCCGCGCCGTCGTTGCGGTTGTTTGTTTCCAGCACTTTTTGCAACTGATCCAGACTGATGCCGCGCGCGCGCAAGGCCGCACCATCGGGCACCACCTCGAAGCTGCGCACCAGTCCGCCCAGCGCGTTGACATCGGCCACACCCGGCAGGGTGCGCAAGGCCGGACGGATCACCCAATCGAGCAGACTCCTGCGCTCCATCAGGCTGAGATCACCGCCGACGATGGTAAACATGAACATTTCACCCAAGGGCGTAGTGATCGGCGCAAGTCCGCCGGTAGCACCAGGCGGCAGGTCAGCGGCGATATTATTGAAGCGCTCCGCGACCTGTTGGCGCGCCCAGTAAATATCGGTGCCGTCCACGAAGTCGAGCGTGACATCGGTCAATCCGTATTTAGTCACCGAACGCAGAATTTTCTGGTTGGGAATACCCAGCAATTCCACCTCGATGGGTGCCGTGATACGCGCCTCGATCTCTTCCGGCGTCATGCCCGGGGCCTTGATAATGACCTTGACCTGCGTGGATGAAACATCGGGAAAGGCGTCAATCGGCAGGCCCTTGAAGGCATAGCTGCCGCCTGCAACGAGCAACAACATGAGCAGCAACATCAGCAGGCGTTGCGTCAGTGCAAATTCAACGAGGCGTGCGATCATTCGCCTCCTCCCAAGCCTTGCCACGCACCCTTCAAGGTCACCACGCCGCGCACCGCGACCTGCTCATTACCGTTGAATGGGCCTTCAATCGTGCTGGTATTCGCCGCCGTACCAACAACGGTCACCGGCTGCACACGAAAACCGCTGGCGGTCTGCACGAACAGATAAACCTTGTTGTCCTGATGCACCAGGGCCTGACTCGGCACGGCCCATTGCGGGGTCGTTGAACTGGGTGCTGCAATCTCCACCTCGATCTGCTGGCCGGGGTGCAGGCGCTCCGCGCCTTCCGTCACCTCGGCGCGCACTATCAGGGTCTGGTTCATGCTGCCCACGCTACGCCCGATAGAGAGCACCGAGCCTGCGGCCTGGTAGGCAGGCACCGTGATCTTGCTGCCCTCGTTGATCTGCGCCAGCCGTGACAACGGTACAGAAACTTCCAGCCACAAGGGTGTGAGGCTGGCCAGCTTGTATAGCGGGGCTGAGGCCTCGGTGCGTTGCCCGGCTACGGCCAACTGCTCCAGCACCACGCCGTTTATCGGCGCTACAATCTCCACGGCGCTGGTAAAGATTCGCTTGTCGCGCAATTGCCGGACGGCGCTATCACTCATTCCGTACAGAGGCAGTAATTGCTGCTGCTCGGCCAGCTCGGCGGACACCTCCGTAAACTCATTCTTGGTCGCTAAATAGCGGCTTTCCGCGATAATGCCTTCTTTAAACAGCTTCTCATCCCGATTAAGATTCTCGCGCCGCAAGTCCGCACGTGTTGCCGCCTGCAAAAACTCCCGTTGCGCCTCGATGAGGGTGGAACTTTTCAAGCGCGCCAGCACCTGCCCCTGTTTAATCTCTTCATTTACCGCCACCACCATTGCTTCCACAAAACCGGCCACCGGCGCACTCACAATTTGCATCTGCTTATTGGGGATTACTACTTGAGCCGGCAGTCCGGCCCCCATCGCGGCGGTTTGTTTTTGAATAGGCGCAGTCGCAATATCCAGGGATTGCGCCTGTTGGGCAGACATTGGAAGGTCTTCGGCGGCATAAGATGCCGAGACAGTGAAAAAACTCATGCATAACAAACAAGCAGTGCGCAGGATGCGCATAACATCACTCCTTAAACCTGAGGCTGCGATAAACGGCCAAGCGTATCCAAAATTTAATTTGAAAAGTATTCCAAATGCGAAACGCGCAACTTGGTTTACCGAAAACGCGTTAGTGAACTAGTAGAAAATTAAAGGGCGTAAGGAGGGGCGTGAGCAGGAGGGGATACAAAAGGTGATCGAGCAATGCGAAAGCCCGGCAAAGTTGCGGTGGTAAAGTCAGCGTGTAACCGTGATAGCCCCAGCGAGGCAGCAAAAAAGTGTATAGCCAGGTCAGGCGCTGGGGCCTTCTTTGGGCCAGCCGATGTCGTGCCGACCGCGCGCCAATCGAGTGCTTCGACCCGGGCCTCGGGACATTGCGACTTTTCGCTATCCAGACAGTACAGCTCGACACCGCTATGAGCATGATTGCCGGAAAAGCCGTGCGGCTCAGCGGCGGGATGTGCATGCACCAAGGGCGCAATACATTGCAGCAATGCAAACAGGAAGATTGAAAATAGCTTGCCGTAGCGGTTGGTCATAGGGTTTTATAGTAGCTGGATACTGGGCAAGTTACTAGAAGGGTTTAGTTTCGGTAGCGCTCTGATCAGACGAAGGATAAGCCTGCTTGAAAAGATTTTTTGGTGTAACCGTCAATTTTTATCGACATTCAACTGGAGCCAATATTCCAGCAGTGCGAGGTGCCAGAGTTTGCTGCCGTTGAGCTTGGTCATATATTGTTCGGGAGCGCCGAGAAGTTTTTCTACATAACTGCGCTGAAACAATCCGCGCTGACGGCATGCTTTGGAATTTAAAACATCGCGCATAAAATTCAGAAATTCTCCGCGCACATATTTCAGCGCGGGCATCGGAAAATAGCCCTTGGGCCGGTCGATCACGGTATCGGGTAATAGCCCGCGTGCGATAGCCTTGAGCGGATACTTGCCGCCTGCCTTGAGTTTTATTTCGGGCGGCATCTGCGCGGCAAGTTCCACCAGCGTGTGATCGAGAAACGGCACGCGCGCCTCCAGGCCCCAGGCCATGGTCATATTGTCCACGCGTTTCACCGGGTCATCGACGATCAAGGTCGTAGTGTCCAGGCGCAGCACACGATCCATGAAGGTGTCCGCGCTGGGCCGGGCGAGCAGTGATCCGATCAACTCTGAGGTGTAATCACCGCCGTGATAAGCGGGGGTGACGGTCTCAAGAAATTCGGCATGGCTGCGATCAAAATAATGTTTACGGAAACGTTCCAGATCGCTGCCGCTTTCCGCCTGCATGAGCGGATACCAAAAATAACCGCCGAACACCTCGTCTGCCCCCTGCCCGCTCTGCACGACCTTGACCTGTTGCGAAACCTGCTCCGACAGCAAATAAAATGCCACGGCATCCTGAGCGACCATTGGCTCGGCCATTACCTGCACACATTCGGGAAGCCGGCTAAGCACGTCGCCGTTCGGCACGGTAAAGCGATGGTGCTGCGTGCCGTAGCGCTGCGCGACCGGGTCGGAATATTCAAATTCGCTGCCGCGTTCCTCGGGCGTGTCTTCAAAGCCCACCGAGAAGGTCAGCAGATTGCTCGTGCCCGCCTCGCTGAGCAGTGCAACGAGCAGACTCGAATCGAGTCCGCCGGAGAGCAGCACGCCGACCGGCACGTCGCTGATAAGGCTGTGACTTTGCACCACGGAGCGCAAGGAATTATGGATAGCATCGACCCATTCGGCCTCGGTTTTTGCCTGTGCGGGACGGCGCGCGTCGAGTTGCCAGTAGCAGCGAAGATTATCTTTACCGTTGGCATCGACCATCATCGTGGTGGCCGGGGCGAGCTTGCGCACACCGTTTAAAATAGTGCGCGGGGCGGGCACCACGGCATGCAGCGTGAGCTGATAATGCAGCGCGACCGGATCAATGCTGGTGTCTACATTGCCCGCCGCCAGCAATGCCTGCGGCGCGGATGCAAAGCGCAGGTAATTTTCGCTACGCGAGTAGTAAAGCGGCTTGATGCCCAGGCGATCGCGCGCCAGAAAAAGTTTTTGATTTTTACTGTCCCACAGTGCAAAGGCAAACATACCCTGCATGTGTTCCACGCAGCGCTCGCCCCAGGCAGCGTATGCCTTGATGATGACCTCGGTATCGCCGTCGGAAAAAAATTGATAACCACGACCGCTGAGTTCACGGCGCAACTCATGAAAATTATAAATCGTGCCGTTGAATACCAGGGCCAGGCCGAGTTCGCGGTCGATCATGGGTTGGTGCGAGCGCTCCGAGAGATCGATCACCGCCAGGCGGCGATGTCCGAAGGCGAGCGGCCCGTCGTGATAATCTCCTTCGCTGTCAGGGCCGCGCCGCGCCAGCGCATCTTTCATGCGCGCGACCGCCGCAAGGTCGGGCGTCTGCCCGTCAAAGCGTAATTCGCCACTGATGCCGCACATAAGAGGTATATTCCCAGTCTAATAAGGGTTATTGCATTGCAAGAGGTGCTGCTTTACTCTCTGAAATTCACAGATGCGTTACTGACCGCGCATTTCACGCATATTAACAATAAAAGGAGCATGGCAAGATGAAAAATCCGCTCGACTCTATACTCGGGGCCATCCTATCCGGCCTGGTGTTAACCGCCGTACTGGTGTTCATCGCAAATAACATTATTTAAAGAACATTCATAAAGGCCCACGGCCGCTAAATAAAAGGAGAACACTATGGAATGGGGTATGTTACTCGAACGCTGGTTGCATTTTCTGGCCGGGATCACCTGGATCGGCCTGCTCTATTATTTCAATTTCGTGCAGATACCCGCACTTGCCGCTGCAACCGCCGACACCGGCGGCCCGGGCGGCGCGGCCATCACCAAGTATGTCGCACCGCGCGCCTTGTTATGGTTTCGCTGGGCGGCCGTGGTGACCTGGCTCGCGGGCGCGGCACTCCTGGGCAGCCGTTTCGTACCGGCCATGACCTTGCAGGGCGAACATGCCATCATCGGCATAGGTGCATGGTTAGGCACCATCATGCTGCTCATCGTATGGGGCATTATCTGGCCGAATCAGAAAAAGATACTCGGCATTAAATCAGCCACCGATGCCGAAAAGGCCAAGGCGCGCCGCATTGCGATGCTCGCCTCGCGCACCAATCTTATGCTCTCCATTCCAATGCTGTTTTTTATGGCCGCATCGGCGCA
>JBDSOT010000176.1:0-7176 GCA_039914705.1 Gammaproteobacteria bacterium
TGGATAACGTGGAGCGCGCAAAAACGCCCAAACGTTTGCCGGTGGTATTGACGCGCGAAGAGGTGCAAGCGGTGCTGACGCGATTGGAGGGGACGCATTGGCTGGTGGTGAGCTTGTTGTATGGTACCGGGCTGCGCATCATGGAGGGCGTGCGGCTGCGGGTTAAGGATGTGGATTTTGCGCGGCGTGAAATTCTGGTGCGGGACGGTAAGGGCTTCAAGGACAGGGTGACGATGTTGCCGTCCGCGCTGAGCGCGCCGCTTAAGGCTCATTTACAGCGCGTCAAGGCGTTGCACCGGCAGGATTTGGAGGCGGGCTTTGGCGCGGTGTATTTGCCTTATGCGCTGGATAAAAAGTATCCCACTGCAGGACGTGACTGGGCATGGCAGTATGTTTTTCCATCCGCGAATCTTTCCGTTGATCCGTGCTCAAATGAAACGCGCCGCCATCATATCCAGGATCAAGCCGTGCAGCGCGCGGTGAAGCAGGCTGTGCGTGATGCCGGTCTGTTTAAACTCGCCACGCCGCATACTTTTCGCCATTCTTTTGCCACGCACCTCCTGGAGGGTGGCTATGACATTCGCACCGTGCAAGAATTACTCGGCCATGCGGACGTGAGCACGACCATGATTTACACGCATGTGTTGAATCGCGGTGGTAAGGCGGTGCGCAGCCCGCTGGATGTGCTGTAAGCCATCGGCGCCATAATCTATCATTGATTCCCTTGGCTTGATTTACCTGTGTAATTACTATGTAGTTACTTAGTGTGAATAAGGCAGATGTCATCGTGAAAGCAGAAATCATCCGCATCGGTAACTCGCAAGGTATTCGATTACCCAAAACTCTCCTGCAGCAGCTTGGGCTGGAAGGTGCCGTGGAGTTAAAGGTGACGGACGACCGCCTCACTATTTATCCTTTTTCTCAATCGCGCGCAAAGTGGGCGGAACAATTCAAAAAAATGGCTAAGCAAGGCGATAACAAGATGCTGGACCAAGCCGACACTATAGTTAATAAATTTGATGACGCTGAATGGAAGTGGTAGCCCATCGCTTCGATGTCTATTTGGTGGCGCTTGCGCCGACCCGGGGTCATGAGAATCAAAAGACCCGCCCCTGCGTGATCGTATCACCGGATGAGATGAATGAGCATATAAGCACGGTTATTATTGCCCCTATGACGACTCAAGGTAAGAATTACCCTAGTCGTATTGCACTCGAATTTAATAAGAAAAAGGGAAGGGTGGTATTAGATCAAATTCGTACGGTAGATAAGAGCCGGTTGATTAAACGCCTGGGCGGCGTCGAGAAGGCAACCCAGAAGCGCATACTTGCAGTTCTTAAGGAGATGTTCGCACCCTAGCGAATCAACAAATCAATCAACAAGCCCGAATGATTGCTATTTAATTGCGTAAAGCACGGTTGCTACACCTTTTAACAAGTGCTATCTTCAGTACTCTGCATAGCCCATTGAGATCACATATGAGTACCAAATTTTCTGAAGATTTGATCCCCCTGACTGACTTAAAAATTAATCCTGGACGCGTCGTGAGACACACGTCTGAGGTGCATCGGCCCGTTCTTCTTACCAGCCGGGGCCGAGGAGTTGCCGTAGTGCAGTCTGTTGCCGATTACGAAAAGGCTGAGGAAGAGCGTGCCTTTATGAGGGCGGTGGTCAAGGGTTTGGGCGACCTGGAGGCAGGGCAAGAGGTTTTGCTCGCAGAGGTTAGGGCCAGGCTTAGCCAGAAATAAGGCATGCCGATGGTCATCACCTTCGCTGAATCCGCACTCCGCGATCTCGAAGAGGTGAGGGCTTGGTATACGGAGCAAGGGGTGCGCGATATTGGGGAAAGGTTCGTGCTGGAAGTCTTACAGCGAGTCGAGGCACTCGCCGATCATCCCGATATGGGCCGCGCAGTGCCTGAATTCGATCAGGCCTTTCTCCGGGAACTTATCCATCCACCGTTTCGCATCGTCTACCGGCGTGATCTTAAGCGCGTGCGGATTGTTCGCATTTGGCGCAGTGAGCGTCTGCTTCGCCTTTCCAAGTAAGCACTAGTGGCCTGTAACAATTGATTGAGGAATGAAAAGGAATTCGTCATGCGCGCGAAGCTTGTCCCCGCGAAAGCGGAGAGCGGGCATCCAGAGGCGCTGGGTTCCCGCCTTCGCGGGAACGACATACTCCTGATCCTAATGCGCAGTTGCTAAGCCTGGTGGCTCTTACTTCACACTCTATCCTACTAGTGAATAGGTGATTGTTCAGCTCCACCCATTCGATTATTGCAAGCCGCAGACTTGCAACTTATCACCGCCTTCTTGTACCTTGTGGTTTTTATCATCAACAGCCAAGCCTATGAACCTGAACTTCCTCGATTTTGAACAGCCTATCGCCGAATTAGAGGCGAAGATAGAAGAACTGCGCTATGTGTGCGATGACACCGAGATTAACGTCAACGACGAGATTGCGCGGCTAGAGGCTAAGAGCAAGACGCTTACCGAATCCATCTTCGCAAAGCTCAGCTCATGGCAAATCGCGCAGCTCGCGCGTCATCCCCAACGCCCGTGCATGCTGAAATACGTGGATAAAATCTTCACGGATTTCGAAGAACTGCATGGCGACCGTTACTTTGCCGATGATGCGGCGGTGATCGGCGGACTCGCGCGTCTGGATGGTACGCCGGTTATGGTTATCGGCACGCAAAAGGGTGCGGACACTAAGGAAAAAGTGCGGCGCAATTTCGGCATGCCGCGCCCCGAGGGCTATCGCAAGGCCTTGCGTCTGATGCAAATGGCGGAGCGTTTCAAGATGCCGATTCTGAGTTTCATCGACACACCCGGTGCTTACCCCGGCGTCGATGCCGAGGAACGTGGGCAGAGCGAGGCGATTGCGCGCAATCTGTTCGTTATGGCGGGACTCAGGACGCCGATCATCTGCACGATTACCGGCGAGGGAGGCTCGGGTGGTGCGCTGGCCATCGGCGTTGGCGATCGCATGCTCATGCTGGAATATAGTATTTATTCCGTCATCTCGCCGGAGGGCTGCGCCTCTATTTTATGGAAGAGTGCGGATAAGGCACCTGATGCGGCTGAAGCAATGGGCGTCACGTCCGAGCGGCTGGCGAAATCAGGCCTGATCGACGACGTTATAAAGGAGCCATTGGGCGGCGCGCACCGCAATATCGACGCCATGGCGGAACAACTTAAGTCTGCGCTCAAGGAAAATCTCGATAAGCTTGTCCGGCTTCCTGTCGAAAAATTATTAGAGGCGCGTTACGAGCGCATCATGCGCTTTGGTAGCTACAACGAATAAGGAATTATCATCTGCGCGGCTGTTGCAGGCGCTGTCGCATTTTCCCGCCGCTTCGCGCTACTGGATAGCCTACAGCGGCGGTCTCGATTCCCATGTTATGTTGCATGCCATGGCGACGCTGCGGTCTGCGCTGCCGGGAGTCAAAATCCATGCCGTGCACGTCGATCACGGGCTTCAATCTTGTTCCGCAGAATGGTCGCGTCATTGTGAAACAGTGTGCGCGGCGATGCAGATTCCCTGTAACTCCCTCACTATCAATGCTCATCCAAAGTCAGGCGAAAGCCCCGAGGCCGCGGCGCGCGATGCGCGTTATCAGGCCATCGCTGCGCTGATCGAGGAGGGCGATTGCCTGCTCACCGCGCACCATCAAGACGATCAGGCCGAGACTTTGCTTTTACAATTGCTGCGCGGCGCGGGTCCGCATGGATTAGCGAGCATGCCCGAGTGCACCGTTTTTGGTAACGGCCTGCACGCACGCCCTCTGTTGGGTTTCACCCAAAGTGATTTACGAGCTTATGCACAAGCACATGACCTGCATTGGATAGACGATCAAAGCAATCGCAACACCGACTTTAATCGCAATTATTTGCGTCACGAAATCATGCCGCGTCTGCGCGCACGCTGGCCGGCCGTGGTGCGTACCCTCTCGCGTAGCGCAAGCCATGCCGCAGAGGCAGCTCATCTACTGGATGATCTCGCTCAAGCCGATTTGAGATGGGTGCGTGGAATTACCGATGACCCAAGTGCTGCCTGTGCATTAACCATATCGCGGCCCAAGCCTGCGCATGACACGCTGTTTATCCCGCGCCTGTGTGAATTGAATGCGGTGCGCCAGCGCAATGTTCTGCGCGCATGGTTTCACCAGTTAAATTTACCCTTGCCCAATGCCGTTCATATCGCGCATATCCTCAACGATGTGCTGATAGCCGCCGAGGACAGCATGCCGTGTCTGCGTTGGCCCGGCGCCGAGCTGCGGCGTTATCGCGAGCACATCTACGCGATGCGGCCTTTACTCGCACACGACCCCGCTGTGATTTTACCGTGGGACATGCAAGGCGCATTGCCACTCCCCGCTGACCTTGGCACATTGATCACGACACTCGCGCAAGGCCAGGGACTAAAGGCCTCACTGCGCGGCGCATCGAATATAACAGTGCGGTTCCGTCAGGGCGGCGAACACTGCCGGCCCGCAGACCGTGGCCATACGCACGAACTCAGAAAACTGTTTCAGGAAGCCGGTATCCCGCCCTGGCAGCGCCAGCGCATGCCGCTGATTTACGTCGGCGACGACCTCGCCGCAGTTGGGGATTTGTGGGTATGTGAACCGTTTCAGGCAGTAGGTAAGGAGTCTGGAATCATGATTTTAGAAATATAATACTGATGTTAAACATATACTTATTATATAAACCTAACCTTAATTATCTATAAAGGAGAAACGCACAATGAAAAATACCCTTGCTGCCCAATCCTTGGGTATTACCGTTGCCGTTGCCTGTCTGGGCATGCCCACATGGGCTGAGTCAGAAACTTACAACAATGGTCTCACCGGCTGATCTTAAGTTGGTTGATGTCGCGTCACTTCCGCCGGGCGCAAAAGTCTCCGTGATAGAAGGCCCGATCAATGAGGCTGTGCCATTACCCTTCGCCACGAAAAAGCCCCGCCCGGAATACGGGCGGGGCTGCAAGACCTCCGAGCTTTACGAGGTCGTGAGTATCACTGGCCGTTTTGAGTTGACCTCAATTCACGGCCGAACACGTCGTTGACGTAGAGGTTAATGCCGCTACCCGCAACCATGCCGGTAGGGGCGGCAATCGTCAGCGTGGCGCTCGTCGCCGTGCTGGCGACATTCGCGTCGATCGAATCGGAACTCCCGCTGTTATACGACCGGAAGAAGTGGACTTCTTCTGACTGAAGGCCGGCCGGCAGGGTCCACGTCACCGCGAGGCCTCCGCCGTTGAGGGCCGCGCTCTGGATCGCCGCCGCCGTGGAGGTGATGGTGGCGAACGACGCGGCGCTTAACTCGGAGTTCAAATACGGCCGCTTGCCAAGTACATCGGTATACGTCGCAAGCAGCACATCGTCGGCGAGGTTGCTCGGGGTGCTGTTGTCTTCCCAGAACTCGTGGGTATAGACCTCATTGTCGGCAATGGTATTAATGTCTGCGTCGGCCAAGGGATGCTGGTTATGCCCGTTTGAATGCAGGCGCGGGGTTGTGATGCCGCTATAAGGCGGTTGAGCAACCCCGAAAGAGTTATTACTCGTGTAGTTGACCAGCAGCAGACCGCCAGAGGTTCCGCCAGTACCGACAATGGCTGTAGGGAGCGCTTTGCCCTTCACAATCGCGTAATCGATGCCGAGTCCGCCGTCATCTCTGAAACCATCGGCAACCAGGCCCGTATCGATCGCGCCCAGATGGTCCTGCCGGGCAAAGGAGAGAACAACACCGCCCGCGATACGTTGATTGCCGGCTATTAACCACACACCGCTGACCTTGTTCGCCTTAAATTCGAGCGTTTCATGGCTGCTTCCTCCCTGGATCACGGTGAAGCGGACCTGGGCGGTGGTGGGGGCTGAGCCGGGAGTCAGCGAGACCAGCGCCACATTGGTAAACTTAATACCGATGAGAGAGGGATCCGACGTGATATCCGAGAGAAACGCGGTGAGGCTCTGGCCGTCGAATAAAAACGAGGGTCCGTCGAACAGCGCATTGAGCGTCGCATTACTTGACGCAGGCAGCGAAGTCGCGAAGAGGTTCGAAAAGGCATCGAACTTGGCCACGATCTGCTGGAAGTCCGTAAGGCCCGTTGCGACACCCGTGGTGTCTGTCAACTGGGTTACATCGGTTTGGCTGGCCAAATCATCGATAATCTGCTGATTCGTGATGACGTTGGTGACCGTCGCGAGCGCCGTGGCAGGGTCCACCGTCACACGCAGGATGTCCAGCGCCGCGTCCACGCCTGTGTGGTCAGTGCTGAAGGATGCCCGCAGTAAGTCGATTGTATCGGCCAGGCCGATAGCGCTGAGTATGGGTTGCAGACGCGCCTGCAGGGCGGCCTCGGCCGCATTCAGCGCTGCAGGTGTAAGCAAGCTGAAGTTGCCGGAATTATAGTAGTTACCCGCAATCTGCCCCGCGATATTGGCGACGATTAAATCGGTCAGCGGCGTTATGTTGACGGTGCCGCCCACGTCCGCCGATGCCGCGGCCGAATAGATGCTGTAGCTGCGTCCGCCAACGGTACCGTCGGCGCGCAGCATAAAGGGCGCGGTGAGGCCGGTGACATCGATGGTGTATTTTCCGTCCGCCGCGATGGTCACGAATTTATCTTTGGCCGGCGAACTGCTGTCCTTGATGGTCACCGTACCGATAATCGGCGCTCCGGCCGCTGCGGTACCAGTCAAGGTTTGAGCAACGGGAGGTGTTGTTGTGCCTCCATTCCCGCCGCCTCCGCCACAGCCATAGGCGGCTGTGATGATTAGTAAAACAAGACCTAATTTTGGAATAGTATTTTTGAAAGTGTTCATCTTTACCCCCTTGAAAAAGTTGAAACGCAAAACCGGCTTATCGCCGACTATTTCACCCCAGTTAAACAAAACTCTTTTGATAATGGAAAAAAAACGCTATGAAGTAAATAGTCCTTTTAGACTAGATGATGCAGACTACACCCTATTTGTTGCGCACGTTATTTTTTCGAACATTCTATTTAGTCTTACTCTAATAATTACGCCCGATATATGACAGTGTCACGCATTTTGCTAATTGATGACCATGCGCTGTTTCGCACGGGTTTGCGTATGGTGCTCGCAACAAACCCCAACATCGGTGAGATTATTGAAGCCGGTTCACTGGATGAAGTATTGGCTCATGCGGG
>JBDSOT010000010.1:0-31199 GCA_039914705.1 Gammaproteobacteria bacterium
GTAATAAATTTTTTATCATACGTTCATAGATTGCACTCAAGGTGTCAAGCTCAGCGACGTGCACACACTCATTCAACTTATGTATGGATGCATTAACGACGCCGAGTTCCATCACCTGTGCGCCGGTGGGGGCGATGAAGCGGCCATCGGAGGTGCCCCCGGAGGTGGAGAGATCGGTTTCGATGCCCGCGACTTCTTTAATGGCGGCACGGGCGGCGTGGACCAGTGCGCCTTTGGGTGTCAGGAACGGATGGCCGGAGAGTCGCCAGTCCAGATCGTATTTTAGTTCGTGTTTATTCAATAAGGATTCTACGCGCGCCTTGAGTTGTTCGGGCGTGACCTCGGTAGAAAAGCGGAAATTAAATACGATCTCCAGATCGCCGGAGATGACGTTATCCGCGCCAGTGCCCGCGTGCATATTGGAGATTTGAAAGGTGGTCGGCGGGAAGAATTCGTTGCCTTGATCCCAGCTCTGCGCGCACAGGTCCGCGAGTGCGTTGGAGAAAAGATGGATGGGGTTGGCGGCCAGGTGTGGGTAGGCGACGTGGCCTTGCGTGCCGTGCACGATGAGTTTGCCGGTGAGGGAGCCGCGCCGCCCGTTTTTAATGGTGTCGCCGACGGTGTTTACGCAGGTCGGTTCGCCGATTACGCACCAGTCTATTTTTTCGTTGCGCGCCTCCAGGTGCTCGATGACCTTCACGGTGCCGTTGACGCTAGGGCCTTCTTCATCGCTGGTGATGAGGAAGGCAATCGAGCCTTGATGATTGGGATGTTCTTTTACGAAACGCTCGACGGCCGTGACCATCGCCGCGATGCCACCCTTCATATCTGCCGCGCCGCGCCCATATAAATAACCATCGCGCAGTGTAGGTGTGAACGGGTCGGAGTGCCATTGATCGAGCGGGCCGGTGGGGACGACATCGGTGTGGCCGGCAAAAGCGAATAGGGGTGCTTGTGTTCCGCGCCGCGCCCAGAGATTGTCCACGTCGCCGAAGCGCAGGTGTTCTATTTTGAACCCCAGCGCTTGCAGACGCATAGCAATGCTCTGCTGGCAACCGGCATCGTCCGGTGTGAGTGAACGGCGTGCGATCAGGTCTTTGAGTAGTTCGAGCGTGGCGGACATTTATTTTTTAGCACCCAATAGTTCTTGATAAAGCGCCTCGCTAAACCCGGCATAGTATTTCGGCGTCTTACCGCCCACCAGGAGTATCGGGCGTTTGATAATACTAGGCTTGGTGAGCATGAGCACGGTGGCCTTCCTGGCGTTGACGTTGGTTTTATCTTCATCGGGCAATAGCCGCCAGGTGGTGCCTTTGCGATTCAGTAAGGTCTCCCAGTCGAGTCCCTTTAGCAGAGTGTCTAACGTATCTTTGTCCAGGCCGTCTTTTTTGAAGTCATGAAACTGGTAGGCGATGCCTTTTTTATCCAGCCAGGCACGCGCCTTTTTTACGGTTTCGCAGTTGGTAATTCCGTATACGGTGTTCATGGCCCTATCACCCCCATCCTAACCTTCCCCCGTCAAGGGGGAAGGGACGTTTAAATATCCCGCAGCAATTCGCTGATGTCCAACCTTCCCCCATCAAGGGGGAAGGGATGTTTTAAATATCCCGCAGCAAATCGTTGATGCCGAACCTTCGCCCATCGAAGGGGAAGGGATGTTTAGATGTCGCGCAATAATTCGTTGTTGCCGAACCTTCCCTCCGTCAAAGGAAAAGGGGTATTTAAATATCCCGCAATAATTCGTTGATGCCGACCTTGCCACGGGTCTTTTCATCTACTTGCTTCACGATCACGGCGCAGTAAAGACTATAGCTGCCATCCTTTGACGGCAAACTCCCGGATACGACCACGGAACCGGCGGGGATGCGGCCATAGCTGATCTCGCCGGTCATGCGGTTAAAAATCTTGGTGCTCTGGCCGATGTACACGCCCATGGAAATGACTGAGCCTTCTTCCACGATAACCCCCTCGACCACCTCCGAGCGCGCGCCGATGAAGCAGTTGTCTTCGATGATGGTAGGGCTGGCCTGCACGGGTTCCAGCACGCCGCCGATGCCGACTCCACCGGAGAGATGCACGTTCTTGCCGATCTGCGCGCACGAACCGACGGTCGACCAGGTGTCGACCATGGTGCCGCTGTCGACGTAGGCACCGATGTTGACATAAGAGGGCATCAATACTACCCCGGGTGCGATGTAACAACCCTTGCGCGCAGCCGCAGGCGGCACCACGCGCACACCGCTGATGCGGAAATCATCTTCTTTATAGGCGGCATATTTCGGCACGACCTTGTCGTAATAATTACTGTAGCCATCTCGAATCAGCTGATTGTCTTCAACGCGGAATGACAACAGCACGGCTTTTTTCAACCATTGATTGACAATCCACACGCCGTCTTTTTTCTCAGCTACGCGCAGCGTTCCGCTATCGAGCAGATTGATGGCCTCGTTTACGGCGTCTTTAATTTTTTTGTCCACATTTTGCGGATTGATGGCAGCGCGCTGTTCAAAGGCCTGTTCGATAATTTCCTGTAAATTGCTCATGATTGTTTCCGTTATTTTAGAGTAGAAATAAATTCGCGAATCTTCACGGCTGCTTCCATACATGTCTCGAAAGGTGCGACCAGGGCGATGCGCACGTGATTAGTGCCGGGATTGATGCCGTGCGCCTCGCGCGATAGATAACTGCCCGGCAGCACGGTAATATTGTGACGGGCATAAAGTTCGCGTGTAAAGATTTGGTCGTCAATCGGCGTGTGCAACCACAGATAAAATCCTCCCGCCGGGCGATCCACGGGCGTAACCTCGGAGAGGCAGTCGATCACGGCATCAAATTTTTTCCGGTACAGATGACGATTCTCGCGCACATGCTGTTCATCGCGCCAGGCCTTGATACTGCCCGCCTGCGTGGCGGGCGGCATGGCGCAGCCGTGATAGGTTCGATAGAGATGAAATTTGTCGATGATCTGCGCGTCGCCGGCGACAAAGCCGGAGCGCAGGCCGGGTACGCTGGAGCGTTTCGACAGGCTGTGAAAAACCACGCAACGCCGGTAATCGTCACGACCCATGCGCGCGGCGGCCTCCAGGAGTCCGCGGGGCGGTTTCTCTTCATCCAGGTACAGTTCGGAATAGCACTCGTCGGAGGCGATGATGAAATCATGTTTATCCGCAAGGCCGATCAATTTTTGAAGCGTCGCAATATCAATTACCGCGCCGGTCGGATTGCCCGGTGAACATAAATAAAGCATTTGGCATTTTTCCCACACGGCCGCAGGCACGCCGTCAAAATCCGGAATGAAGCCTGTCGCACGTGTAGTATTCAAGAACCCGGGTTGCGCGCCCGCCAATAATGCCGCGCCCTCGTAAATTTGATAAAACGGATTAGGCATCAACACCAGTGCATCGCGCCGCCGGTCGAGCACGCACTGGGCAAATGCGAACAGCGCCTCGCGCGTGCCGTTCACCGGCAGTATCTGGCGCTCCAAGTCGAGACTGCCGGGCTTTAAATTAAAACGCCGCGTTAACCAATCCGCGATGGCCTGGCGCAAGGCAGGCACGCCGCGCGTGGCCGGATAGCTGGACATCCCGCTGAGCAGATGCGCACAGATTTCGGTTCTGATAAATTCCGGTGCGGCGTGTTTCGGTTCGCCTATCGACATAATGATAGGGCGCGTCCCCGCTGGTGGTGTGGCGTCGGCCGTAAGTTGCGCGAGCTTTTCGAAAGGGTAAGGGTGGAGTGAGGATAAATCAGAATTCATAATGTAATAACGTTATTATCGAGGTACCGAGCAGTGCCATAGTATAGAGTCTTACGCCATGCCATCCAATCATTCATCGCCACTGCCTGTACTAAGCCTGCTGCTGGCCGCGACACTGTGGGGAATTTCCTGGTATCCGGTGCGCTGGCTGGAACAAAATGGTCTGCCCGGTCTGTGGTCTTCGCTGCTTATGTACGCGTCGGTTGTGATTATTAGCCTGCCGTTGTTATGGCGTCGCCGGGCGGAGGCCGCCAGACGTCCGTGGCTGCTGGCGGCACTTGCCCTGAGCGCCGGCTGGTGCAATGTCGCGTTTATCCTGGCCATTATCGATGGCAATGTGGTGCGTGTGCTGCTGCTGTTTTATCTGTCGCCGCTGTGGGCGATAGTGTTGGGGCGAATTTTGCTGGGTGAGCGTATCCCTGCGCGTGCCTGGTTAACTATTGCTCTTGCCATGAGCGGTGCGCTTATTATGCTCTGGCAACCTGCGGACGCGGATGGTTTGAGCGCTAAGACCTTCGCCCTGGGGACTACCGACTGGCTTGCCATCAGTTCCGGTTTTATGTTTGCGTTGTCGAATGTATTGGTGCGCAAGGTCCAGGATATTTCCATCCCGGTTAAAACCATCGTAGTTTGGTGGGGCGGGGTCTTTCTGGCGGGTTTGTGCCTTGCGCTGACGGCTGCGCCATTACCGGAATTCCAGCCGCAAATTTTCGCCGCCGCCGCCCTGCTTGGCGGGTTGGGTATTATGGTTATGACGCTGACCGTGCAATATGGGGTAACGCACTTGCCCGTGCATCAATCGGCGGTAATCTTATTATTTGAATTGGTGGCGGGGGCGGTATCGGCGCAATTGCTTAGTGATGAGACATTGCGGGTACAAGAGTGGACCGGTGGCCTGATTATTATTATAGCCGCCTATTTTTCGGCCAGGCCAGGCAAACCTTCGAGCAGGGTTAAAAGATCAGATTAAGTTAATGTCTGTGCCGGCTATCTCAGTAACTTTTTTTTCTGTCGCTTCAAGGGGCCGAAGCTTACTGATGGCAATGGTCTCGAACGGGGCCATCGGCAGACATACGCCTGTTTTTAATAACTCGGTAAATATCCCGGCGGGGACGGGATGGCTTACCAGATAGCCCTGTACCTCATCGCAGCCCTGTGCCCGCAGGAACGCCAATTGCTCTTTGGTCTCCACGCCTTCGGCAATTACATTTAATTTCAGACTGTGCGCCATGCTGATAATGGCCCTGGCAAGCGCGCCGTTATCGTTGTCACCCGTCACATCTTTCAAAAATGACTTGTCAATCTTGAGGGTATCAATCGGAAAGCGCTTCAGGTAGGCCAGCGAGGAATAGCCGGTGCCGAAATCATCGACAGATATGCGGATACCCATGGTTTTTAATGCGTTCAGGGTGATCATGCCGTATT
Source organism: Gammaproteobacteria bacterium (assembly GCA_039914705.1). Lineage (GTDB taxonomy): Bacteria > Pseudomonadota > Gammaproteobacteria > SURF-13 > SURF-13 > JBDSTW01. The sequence continues at coordinate 5,183 of JBDSOT010000010.1, forward strand.
CAAAACTGTTCATGGCGATACTCTCGGTAATCTCCAGTTCGAGCGTTTGCGCGGGCATGCCGGTATCAGCCAGTACCGACTCGATAAGCTTCGGCAGTTTGTGATCCTGAAATTGGCTGACGGAAACATTCACTGCCATGCGCAGCTTGTGACCGGCGGCGTGCCAGATTTTATTCTGCGCACAGGCCTCGCGCAGCATCCAATAGCCCATCGTGCGAATCAAGCCATTCTCTTCCGCCAGCGGAATAAATTCGTCCGGCGAGATCAAGCCTCGTTGCGGATGTTGCCAGCGCACCAAGGCCTCACAACCGATAATCCTGCCGCTGCTTAACGAGACTATCGGTTGATAATAAATGCGGAACTCCTCGCGTTCTATGGCGCGATGAAGATCGGCTTCCAGTTCCCAGAGACCGACCGCCGTGGTGTGCATGCCGCGGCTGAATACCTCGAAGCGCGCCTTGCCCAGAGCTTTCGCGCCGTACATCGCGGTGTCGGCGTCGCGCAGCATTTCCTCAGGTAAATCATAGTCGACCGAACTCAAGGCGATGCCGATGCTTGCCGTGGTATATATCTCCTGGCCATCCAGATTGAATGGCAGCATCAGTTGCTGCTGGAGACGGGCGGCGAAGCGGGTTACCTGTTCGTCACTGACTACAGCGTCAAGCAGCAGTGCAAATTCGTCACCGCCAAAGCGCGCAACCATATCCACCGGGCGCAGGCAGTCTTCCAGGCGCCGTGAAATCTTAACCAGTAATTGATCGCCGACCATGTGGCCAAGACTGTCATTGACCACCTTGAAGCGGTCGAGGTCCAGAAACAGTATGGCGAAGGCATAGGTCTCGTCGCGTTTCATGCGTGCGATAGCGCGGCGTAAAATATCAATGAGCAGGGTACGGTTCGGCAGACCAGTTAACGGATCATATAAAGCCTGATGCGCGAGCTTCATCGCACTCATCCTGCGTTCGGTGACATCAGTTTGTGAGCCGGCGATGCGCGAAGCCATGCCCTTGTCGTCACGTACGGCAATACCGCGGCATAATACCCAAAGATAAGTGCCGTCTTTATGCAGCATGCGATGTTCGCTTTCGTAGTGCGGCGTCTTGCCGTCGAGATGCGCGGCGATCTCTTCTCTGACGCGACTAAGTTCGTCGATATGGATGCGCCGGAACCAATCGTCGGGACTGGTTCCGATTTCATTTTCCTCGTAACCCAGCATGGATTTCCAGCGTGCGGAAAAAAAGATTTCATTGGTCTTGAGATTCCAGTCCCACAGGCCATCACGGGCACCGCTCACGGCAAGCGCGTAACGTTCCTCGCGCACGCGACTCTCGGCAGCAAGCTTGCGCTCCATAACATCGAAGGCAACATAGACAATGCCCGCTGCGAAACCGTCACGATCCGTTACTGGGGCGGCGGAAATGCTCACATCCACATACAGACCATTCTTTTTACGCCAGGGCATTTCAAGATTTCCCAGGGCACCGTCGCTGAGTAACTTGGAGGCTTCCATCCCAACATCGAGTGGCGTTTCGGTGAGCGTCGTTATGGGCAGACCCAGCAGCTCCGCGTGTGGATAGCCCAGCAGGGTGCAGGCCGCACGGTTGATGACGCGGATACTGCCTTGCAGGTCTATTACCATCACCGCGCCCTGCATGGTTTCAAGAATCTGGCTGGCAACAAACTCCGGCGTCAGGTCCGTGAAGTGGTATCGTCTAATAGTGTGCGAGGCGATGAGCAGAAAAATAAAAACCGGCAGATAGCCGAGTGGATAAACCGCCATGCCGTATTTGGCGAGATAATCGACTGAACCTAGGCATAACACGCTAAACGCGATCATGAACCACTTGATTCTCAGCTTATGCATGCCGGCCGCCTTGCGGTACTCGATCCCGTAATCCCCCAGGGATAGCAGCATCATGCCGGCGAAGAACAGCAAAAATGGAATGCCGAGCCGGCCGTATTGTGGGTAATAGCCCCACCAGAATTCATGAACATCCCCAATTAGCGTAGCGGTCGTAAGGGTAGTAACTGAAAAGAACAGGGACACGCCCCAGCCCAACCAAACCAGCATCTTGCGTTGTGCGTATAAACGCAGCACCGCGACGCTGAAATGATAAATGGCCGAGGGAATAAACGGCACGCCGATGTACGCCAGCTTTGCCCACATCAGAGCGTCGGCGGGATTGTTGGCGCTGTACATCAAGGTAAAGGCGGAAAACCACAGGCTGACAGAGAGCGCAATCAGGAAGAACGTCATGCTGACCGCAGACCGCCGCTCGTGAATAAGCACCCACAATCCCAGGAACATAGCGTTGAGGGCGATTACAGCAGTGGGAATGGCGAAAAAATTATAGCCGTAATGATCCATGATAAACATGGGGTTAGCACAAACTATGCCAAAGCGGGCTGGTGGCGCGGCAGGCCGGGTCTGGGTTAGGGCCGAGGAGGCCTTAACGGTTCAGGATGGTTGCCCCAGATAATTGAGGATGCGCACGCGCAACTGGGTCTGGCTTGCATCATCCGTGATGGGGCGGTTTTGGCTGTCGGTGACAAAGAATATGTCTTCGGCACGGGCACCAAAGGTTGCGATCTTGGCGTTCTGCAGGCGCGCGCCACAATCCATGAAGGCCTGCCCGACAGCCGATAAGAGTCCCGGCCGATCATTGCTGATGACCTCCACAATCGTACGCTGGTTACGTTCGTCCAGGGTAAAGTTGACTTGGGTGGCAATCGGAAAGTTGCTGATCTGACGCTGTGCGCGCCGTGACACCGGGCCTTTGAGTAAATCCGCCGCAGACCTTGTTTGCCGGAGTGCATAAGTCTCCGGCTGATCAAGTTGCTGCTTGAGTGTGCGGAAAATTTCGTTCATGCGGTAAGCGCTGTCGATGGCCTGACCCGACTCTTCGAGAATACTGTAAGTGTTGAGGGTGTAACCGCTGTTTGCTGTGATGATGCGTGCATCGACTACCGTGAGGCCCATCTGCGCCAAGGCACCGGTGGTGACGGCGAACAGGTAATCCTGGTCGCGCGCATAAATAAACACCTCCGTGCCGCCGTGCTGGGGATTTTGGCGGATCAGAATCAGCGGCAAATCCGCAGGTTCTGCCGCCAGAATTGCAGCGCTGTGCCAGGTAATTTCAGCGGCACTGTAGCGCAGAAAATAATCGTCGCCCAGTTCCTGCCAAAGCTGGGTTAATGCAACCTCATTGAGCGGCTTATGTTGCAATAACCGACGTGCCTCGGCCCGATGTTCGCGAACACGCTCGGCTTGAGCCAGTGGGTTTTCCAGGCCGCGCCGTAAGGCACGTAGCGTGGACAAATAAAGATCGGCTAACAGAGAGGCCTTCCAGCTATTCCATAGCGTGGTGTTGGTAGCGCGGATATCGGCGACGGTGAGCAGATACAAATAATTCAGATGAATTTGATCGCGCATCAACGCGGCAAAGGCCATGATGACCTCCGGATCGCTGATGTCCTGACGCTGAGCGGTGGATGACATAATTAAATGATTTTTCACTAACCAGCTGACCAGCTGCGCATCGTACGGGCTGAGACCATGGTGCAGGCAAAAATTGAGCGCATCCTCGGCCCCAAGTTCGGAATGATCGCCGCCGCGACCCTTGGCAATATCGTGAAATAATCCGGCCAGATACAAAATCTCCGCCTTGGGCAGGCGCTGAAAGACCTCGCTGCACAGTGGAAATTCATCGGCAAATTCAGGCAGGGCGAAACGGCGCAGATTGCGCACCAGAAACAGCGTGTGTTCGTCCACAGTGTACACGTGAAACAGGTCGTGCTGCATCTGCCCGACGATGTTGCCGAACACTGGCAGATAAGCGCCCAGCACGCCATAACTGTTCATGCGCCGCAATTCATGGGTGATGCCGTTGGGCTGACGCAGCAATTCCATAAACAAGGTGCGGCAGCGCAGATCGGCGCGAAATTTATCGTCTATTAAATAACGATGATCGCGGATCAACCGTATCGTCGAGGCGCGCACACCTTTCAGTTCGGGACGTTCGGCCAGTAATAAAAAAACCTCCAGCAAGGCAAACGGGTAGCGTTTGAATACGTGCTCGTGCACAGCCTCGATAAAATTGCCGCGCGCCTGAAAGCGTTTGTTGATGGGCATGATTTCCAGGGACTGATCGGCATAGATAATGGCCTCCTGAAAATGTTGCAGCAGCATTTCATTAAGACGATTGAGTTCCATGATGGTGCGGTAGTAGCGCTTCATGAATTGCTCAACTGCCATGCGCGGACCATCATCGAGATATCCGAATCGCTCCGCCAAGGTGCGCTGATAGTCAAATAACAACCGGTCTTCACGACGGTTCGTCAGGATGTGCAACGCGAAGCGAACTTGCCAGAGGAAATTCTGCCCTGCAATGAGAGCCTCGTATTCTTGTTCGGTCAGAAAATTATGTGTTACTAAATCATGTAGGGTGTCGGCACCGAAATGGCGCTTGGCGACCCAGCCGATCATCTGAATATCACGCAGACCGCCCGGGCCTTCCTTGACATTGGGTTCCAAGTTGTAAGCCGTGTCGTTGTATTTATGATGGCGCTGGATCTGTTCGCGGCACTTGGCCTCGAAAAATTGCCGGGTAGGCCAGATATGCTCCACGCCGACACTATCACGCAAGGCCTGAAATAATATGTCAGGGCCGGCCAGCAGACGCGCCTCCATCAAATTGGTGGCGATGGTAATGTCCTGCTCGGCCAGGCGCGTGCATTCGCTGACGGAACGCACGCTGTGCCCGACCTCAAGACCGATGTCCCACAAAAAGGTAACAAACTTCTCAATGCTTTGCTGGAGGTGGGTATTAGGGTCGACCTCGCCGCTGGGGGTGTCGGCCAGCAGGATGAGCAGGTCGATATCGGAGCATGGGTGCAGTTCAGCGCGTCCATAACCGCCGACGGCAATCAGGGCAATCCCGGGAGGTGATGGGTGAGGCCAGATATGTGACCAGGCATGCACGAGCAGTTCGTCGATCAGTGCGGCGCGGCCGTGCACAAGTTCGGTAATGGGGGCATCGTTCTGAAAATACTCGCGCAACAACTGGTTGGCATCGTATAAGACGCTACGATAGAGCTTGAGCGTGTGGGCCTCAATGCCCGGCTGATCGCCAAGCTTGATGTGTAAGGCCTCACTGTCGAAAAGCTTTAATTTACTGGTAGGGGGCGGCGGCATGGTAGGAATTATTAAATATCTTCGTCGGCTCGTTGGGTCAGCACCTCAAAGCCGTTATCGGTGACCAGCACGGTGTGTTCCCACTGCGCCGATAGGCTGTGATCCTTGGTCACCACCGTCCACTGATCCGGCAGCAGCTTAACGTGGCGTTTGCCGGCATTGATCATCGGCTCAATGGTAAAGGTCATACCCGGTTCCAATACGAGGCCGGTGCCCGGTGTCCCGTAGTGCAGCACCTGCGGGTCTTCATGAAAGATGCGCCCGATGCCGTGCCCGCAATATTCACGCACGACCGAGCAATGCATGGATTCGGCATATTGCTGAATGGCATGCCCGATGTCGCCCAGTTGTACGCCGGGTTTAACCATATTAATGCCGATGCATAAACATTCATGGCTGATGCGCGTGACCCGCCGGGCGATTACCGAGGGTTCGCCGACAAAAAACATCTTGCTTGTATCACCGTGAAATTCGTCCTTGATAACGGTTATGTCGATATTGACGATATCGCCGTCTTTCAACACGCGCTCGCTAGGGATGCCATGGCAGACCTGGTGATTAACCGAGGTGCAGATAGATTTCGGAAAGCCATGATAATTGAGCGGCGCGGGGATCGCCTGTTGTACGTTTACGATGTAATCGTGGCACAGACGGTCGAGTGCCTCGGTGGTTACGCCGGGCTGTACATGCGGACGGATCATGTGCAGCACATCGGCCGCCAGTTGCCCCGCAACCCGCATTTTGTCAATCTCGGCAGGGGTTTTAATGCTCACGCTCATAAGCTCTATCGACCGGTGGAGTAAGGTTGTTGTGTTGGACGAGGCCGCCGTGCGGATTGTCGCGAGCAGCCTATTTGTGGTATAAAGCGCACACCTGAAACGCAATAGCATACAGCGAGACAGGTAAATTCACACATACGCCGTCAACTGTATCGGGGTGCCTCGCTACGGCCAACCAGCCAGACCAAGGTCGATACAGCATGCGTATGGAGGACTCAACCCTAACTTTGGAGTATACAATGGCAAACGTTTCCATGCGTGAAATGCTGGAGGCCGGTGTGCATTTCGGCCACCAGACCCGGTACTGGAATCCCAAGATGGCACCGTACATCTTCGGGGCTCGCAGCAAAATCCACATCATCAATCTCGAAAAGTCGCTCCCCCTTTATAACGATGCCATGAACTTTATCGGCAGCCTGGCGGCCAATAGAGGCACCATCCTGTTCGTGGCCACCAAGCGCTCGGCGCAAGACGTTATTGCCGCAGAAGCAAAGCGCTGTGGCATGCCTTATGTCAACCATCGCTGGCTGGGCGGTATGCTCACCAATTTCAAGACCGTCAAACAATCCATTAAACGCCTGAAGGAACTCGAAGTTATGTCACAGGACGGCAGTCTGGAACGCCTCAATAAAAAAGAGGGCTTGATGCTGATGCGCGAGATGGAAAAACTTGAGCGCAGTCTGGGCGGCATTAAAAATATGGCCGGTCTGCCCGACGCATTATTTGTGATCGACGTAGGTTATGAAAAGATATCCATCAGCGAGGCCGGTAAGCTTGGCATCCCGGTCATTGGCATTGTGGACACCAATAACAAGGCCGACGGTGTGGACTATATGATCCCCGGTAACGACGACGCCATCCGCGCCATCCAGCTTTATGCCAAGGGTGCCGCCGATGCCGTAATCGAAGGCCGCGAGTCGGTGCCGCAACTGGTTGGTTCGGTGGATGAATTCATCGAGATGAGCGAGGGCGGTGCCTTTGCACCGGAAAAGCCCGCCAAGAAATCGGCCAAGCCGCCTGCTAAAGGCACGGGCAGAAAGCCTGTGGCTGCTAAAGATGCCGCCGTGACCACGAAGAAGCGTACTGTGGCCAAGGCGGTGCCGGATACCTCTCCCGAGATAGCGGCGACCCCGGTGGCGGAACCCGCGCCGGAAGACGCAACTGAATCCAGCCCGGCGGAATAATCAGGTCTTGGCTTGCCTGTCTAAGGCAGGCTGTAATGGTGGGAATTGACTCAATGCAGGCATGGCCGGTGATTCATGCCTGCATTGCAGCCTTATAAGGAATAATTTATGGAAATTACAGCGGCGCTGGTAAAAGAACTGCGTGAGCGTACCGGCTCGGGCATGATGGAATGCAAGAAGGCCCTGGTCGAAACTCACGGTGATATTGAAGCTGCCGTCGAGGCCATGCGCAAGTCGGGCTTGGCTAAGGCCGACAAGAAGGCCGGACGCATTGCCGCAGAAGGCGTTATCGTTATCGTGGCAAGCGCGGATGGCAAGCAGGCCGCGATGGTCGAGATCAATTGCGAGACTGATTTTGTCTCCAAGGGCGACGATTTCAAGGGCTTTGCCAATGCAGTAGCGCAACGTGTGCTGAGTAACCGGCCGTCCGGGCTTGATGATCTGATGGCCTTGCCGCTGAACGAGGGGGACGAAAGCATCAACACGGCGCGTCAGACCCTGGTCGCCAAACTGGGTGAAAATATGAATGTGCGCCGCTTTGTGCGGTTTGAGGCCCCCGTGGTCGGCAGCTATCTGCATGGCAACCGCATCGGCGTTCTGGTCGAGATGCAGGGCGGCGATATGGCGTTGGCAAAAGATATTGCCATGCATGTGGCGGCCAGCCGTCCGGTCAGTGTCTCCAGTGCTGATGTGGTGCCTGAGTTAATTGCCAAGGAAAGAGAAATCTTCGCGGCACAGGCGGCGGATAGCGGCAAGCCCGCTGCCATCATCGACAAGATGGTGGATGGGCGTATCAAGAAGTTCCTCGCGGAGGTAACCCTGCTGGGTCAGCCGTTCGTAAAAAATCCCGATGTTACCGTAGAGCAGAGGCTTAAAGAAGCCGGTGCCCGAGTCATCCGCTTTCAGCGTTTTGAAGTGGGTGAGGGCATCGAAAAGAAGTCGGAAAATTTTGCCGATGAGGTAATGGCGCAGGTCAGGGGAAACTAAACTCATGTCATCCGCCGTCCCCAATATAGAGCCGATGTATAGCCGCATACTGCTGAAGTTAAGCGGCGAGGCATTGATGGGGCGGTCCGATTACGGTATTGATCCCTCGGTAATCCACCGCGTAGCCGCGGAGATTTATGAACTGGTCAATATCGGTGTGCAGGTGGCGCTGGTCATCGGTGGCGGCAATATCTTTCGTGGTACGGGACTGGCCTCCGGCGGTATCGATCGCGTGACCGCCGATCAAATGGGTATGCTGGCCACGGTGATGAACGCCTTGGCCATGCAGGATGCACTGGAGCGTCTGGGTTTGCTGGTGCGCGTGATGTCCGCACTCAAAATCAACCAGATTTGCGAGGATTACATCCGCCGCCGCGCGATGCGGCATCTTGAAAAAGGGCGCGTCGTTATCCTGGCCGCCGGCACCGGTAATCCGTTTTTCACCACGGACTCGGCCGCCAGTTTGCGCGGTATTGAACTTGGCGCGCAGATTGTACTTAAGGCAACCAAGGTGGATGGCATTTATTCGGCAGACCCGGTCAAGCATGCCGACGCGCAGTACTATGCGCGGCTGAGCTACGATGAGGTACTCGAGCGCAAACTGATGGTGATGGATACCGCCGCCATTGTCCTGTGCCGCGATCATAATATGCCGCTACGCATTTTTAATATGACCAAGCCCGGGGCCTTGATGCGTATTGTCATGGGCGATGACGAAGGGACATTGGTAACGGGGTAAGTCAAACCTGACATGACGGCAAGGCGCAAAGAACGTCAAATAAAATGATCCTGGCTTCACAAAGCTGAGTTGTTGGTAAAATGGAGTGCGACATGGTCAACGATATCAAGAAAAATGCCACCGAACGCATGCAGAAGAGCATCGAGGCGCTAAAGCACGAACTCACCAAGCTGCGCACAGGGCGCGCGCATACCAGTCTGCTTGATCACATCACGGTAGCGTATTACGGCAACGAGGTGCCGCTCAGTCAGGTAGCCACGGTTGCCGTGGCGGATGCGCGCATGTTGACCGTTACGCCGTGGGAAAAGCCCATGGTGCCGATTATCGAGAAGGCCATCCTTACCTCTGACCTCGGTCTGAATCCGGCCACCTCCGGCACGGTAATCCGCGTGCCGCTGCCGGCGCTTACCGAAGAACGCCGCCGCGACATGATAAAGGTGGTGCGCAGTGAGGCCGAAGGCGGGCGCGTGGCCGTGCGCAATATCCGCCGCGACGCCAATAACGAACTTAAGACGCTGCTTAAGGACAAGAAGATTTCCGAGGATGACGAGCGCCGCAGCCAGGATGATATTCAAAAGTTAACGGATAAATATATTGGTGAGATCGACGCGCTGCTGGAGAGCAAAGAGCGGGAGTTAATGGAGGTATGAGAAACAAGTTACCAGTGACCAGCGGCCACTTACAAAAAAAACACGCAGCCGCTGAGATTTTTATCCGGGCGCTTGTCACTTGTCACCGGTAACGCATCTTCCGCGCCACATCGCCGTCGTCATGGATGGTAATGGGCGCTGGGCCAAGCAACGCAACCTGCCGCGCATTGCGGGTCACAGGGCCGGCGTAGAGGCGGCCCGCCAGATCATCCAGGCGTGTGGGGAAAAGGGCATAGAAGCCCTGACGCTGTTTGCCTTCAGCAGTGAAAACTGGCGGCGTCCGCAAGGCGAGGTCGGGCTGTTGATGGACTTGTTCATGTCGGCGCTGCAAACTCAAGTGGCGGATTTGCACCGGCACAATGTGCGCTTGCGCATTGTCGGTACGCGCGAGGCGTTTAATCTCAAGCTCCAGCATCAAATGGCCGACGCGGAGGCGCTGACCGCACACAATAGCGGCCTGCAATTAATTATTGCGGCCAATTACGGCGGGCGTTGGGACATTGCCCAGGCGGCCAGCCGTCTCGCCGAACAGGTCGAGGCTGGAACGCTGAGTGCCTCGCAGGTAAACGCCGACACACTGGCGGCCTGTCTCTCGCTGCACGATCTGCCCGAGCCTGACCTGTTTATACGCACTGGCGGCGAACAACGCATCAGCAATTTTTTACTCTGGCAATTGGCTTATACAGAACTGTATTTCACCGATATATTATGGCCGGATTTTGATACCCAAGGACTGACTCTTGCCCTTGAGTCATTTGCCAAGCGTCAGCGCCGCTTCGGCTTTACCGGCGAGCAGATTGAAAAGTTAGCGAAACAGGTCAAGGGTGCTTAGGCGGCGCCTGGCGACAGGGACGGTCTTAGTCCTGCTCGCCATCTGGGCGATTTTATGGCTGCCCAGTTTTTATTTCGGTATTGCACTGGCCCTGCTGGTCACCATCGGTGCCTGGGAATGGGCGGGGCTGATACGCCTGACTAATGTCGTGGGACGATCTGGTTACACGGTCCTGGTAGTGCTTTGTTTATGGCTGGCAGCATCGTATGTGCATGTCGTAGTTGTGCTGACGGTGGCGTGTTGTTGGTGGCTGCTAAGCCTAGTTTGGGTGCTGCGCTTTCCGGCCGACAGATACTGGTGGACTAATCGGGCATTGGCCGCGTTGGCCGGCATGCTGGTGTTGGTGCCGACGTGGATTGCCTTGATGGAAATGCACCGTAGCGCAGGTATGGGGCCTTACCTTGTGCTGTTCCTGCTGGTAATGATCTGGCTGGCGGACAGCGCCGCTTATTTTGCCGGACGCCGTTGGGGCGCGCATCTCCTGGCCCCGCGCGTGAGTCCCGGCAAGACCTGGGAGGGTGTGGCCGGCGCGGCCCTGATCGTGGTGTTGTATGCCTTTATCAGCGGGCTGATCGTATTACCGGGTGTTGGATTGTTGGGCGTGTTCGTGCTGCTGTGTCTGGTCACGCTCATGTTCTCTATTGTGGGCGATCTGTTGGAGAGTATGTTCAAACGTGAGGCCGGGGTGAAGGATAGCGGCAGTTTGCTGCCGGGCCATGGCGGCCTGCTGGATCGTATTGATAGCCTGACAGCGGCGGCACCGGTATTTGTGCTGAGTTTGCTGCTAAGCGGGCTGCTGAAATGAAGGGAATTACGATTCTGGGTGCGACCGGGTCGGTCGGCGTGAGCACGCTGGATGTGCTGGCCCGCCACCCGGATCGCTATCGCGTGGTTGCGCTCAGCGCCAACACCGGGATCGAACGTTTGTTTCAGCAGTGTGTCGCGCACCGGCCCGATTATGCCGTGATGGCTGACGCCGGGGCCGCGCAGCAGCTTGCCGAGAAGTTGCGCGCCGTGAACCCCGACATCCAGGTGCTGGCTGGGGTGCAGGGCCTGCAAACCATTGCTGCGCTGCCGGAGGTTGATACGGTAATGGCGGCCATCGTCGGAGCCGCAGGCTTGCTGCCTACCCTGGCAGCCGCACGTGCTGGTAAGCGCATTTTGCTCGCTAACAAAGAGGCCCTGGTAATGTCGGGCCGCCTGTTTATGGATGAAGTGCGGCGCTACAACGCCGAGATCATTCCGATCGACAGTGAGCATAATGCCATTTTTCAGTGCCTGCCCGAAGGTTTCGCTGCGGGTTTAAGCAAGGCCGGTGTACGCCGTATCTTGTTGACGGCCTCGGGTGGCCCGTTTCGTACCCTGCCTCTGGATGAACTCGAGCGTGTCACGCCGCAACAGGCCTGCGCGCATCCCAACTGGGTCATGGGTCGTAAAATTTCGGTCGATTCGGCGACCATGATGAATAAGGGCCTGGAGATCATCGAGGCCTGCTGGCTGTTCAATACCGTTCCGGAGCAGATCCAGGTGGTAATGCATCCGCAGAGCGTGATTCACTCCATGGTCGAATACGTTGATGGCTCGGTGCTAGCCCAACTCGCCAGCCCCGATATGCGGGTGCCGATTGCGCATGCCTTGGCGTGGCCGGGACGCATGGATTCCGGCGCACCGCAGTTGGATCTGTTCGCGATTGCGCAGTTAAACTTTGAACACGTCGATATGGCGCGGTTTCCCTGTCTGCGGCTGGCCCTGGAGGCCTGGCGCGCAGGCGGGACGGCGACCGCTATTCTGAATGCCGCCAACGAGATTGCGGTACAGGCATTTCTGGATGGGCGTCTGCCGTTCGCGGGGATAGCACGGGTCATCGAGGCGACCTTGGCCGCTCGTGCGGGTCGTGAGGCCAGTTCATTGGAGATAATCCTGGAAGACGATGCAGCCGCACGCGTGATTGCCCTGGAGCAATTGTCCGCGCACAGCAGCCGGGCTATGGGGGCAACTCAATGTTAAAATACATTTCGTCGCAGGCGCTGACTCAACACCGCACCGGCGGCATAACGGGAGACACAAAATGACCGCAGTACTGATCTCCATTGCGTCGTTTGTCGTGACGCTGGGCATACTCGTCACCATTCATGAGTTTGGCCATTACTGGGTGGCGCGCAAACTGGGCGTTAAGGTGCTGCGCTTCTCGGTCGGTTTCGGCAAGCCGCTGTGGACGCGCCGCGCCGGGCCGGACAATATCGAATATGTACTGGCCGCATTGCCATTGGGCGGTTATGTCAAGATGCTGGACGAGAATGAAGGACCGGTCGCCGCCGAAGAATTGCCGCGCGCCTTCAACCGCCAAAGCGTACCCAAGCGCTTTGCCATCGTATTCGCCGGGCCGCTGTTTAATTTTCTGTTTGCCATTCTGGCTTATACGATGATCTTCGTCGTCGGGGTGCAAGGCATCAAGCCGCTGGTTGGCGAGGTCGTCGCCGGTTCCATCGCGCAGACTGCCGGGCTGAAGGACGGCGACGAGATTGTGAGCGTCGACGGCAAGGCTACCCCCACCTGGGAGATCGCCATGTTCAGCCTGATCGGCAAGGTGCTGGACCACGATGCTGTAGAGCTTACCGTGCGCGATGCCCATTCAAAGTCGCATAATCTCACGCTTAGCCTTAATGGCACCGCCGGTGGCCTGGAGCGTGGCAACCTGCTCGATAATCTGGGCATTCGTCCTTATCGTCCGCCGTTACCGGCGGTGCTCGGTGAATTGGAGCCGGGCGGTGCCGCTATCCGTGCCGGGCTTGTCAGCGGCGACAGCATAGTCTCCGCCGACGAACGTAAATTCACCGACTGGAACGAATTTGCCGCCTATGTGCGTGAGCGACCCGGCCGCACCATTGAATTAAGGGTGACGCGCGCCGGCGAGCCACTCAATCTTGAGGTCAGGCCTGCGTCTATTGCGACCAAGGGCGCTACTATAGGCCGCATCGGGGCCGCCCCGGCCATGCCCACAGAGATACCCGAGTCGCTGCGGGCGGTAGTGCACTATTCGCCGCTGGAGGCCGTGGGCGCTGCCATAGTAAAGACCTGGGATATTTCGGCGCTGACCCTGCGCATGCTTGGCAAGATGGTGATCGGCGAGGCCTCGCTGGATAACCTCAGCGGGCCGATCAGCATCGCGCAATACGCAGGCTATTCGGCCAGCGATGGCCTTGCGCCATTCCTCGCCTTCCTTGCGATCGTCAGCATCAGCCTGGGAATTTTGAACCTTTTACCGGTACCGCTACTGGATGGCGGGCACCTGATGTATTATCTTATAGAAGCCGCTAAGGGTAGCCCGGTGTCCCAGAAGGTACAATTGATGGGTCAGCAGCTCGGGATTGCCCTGTTACTGGGTCTCACAATTCTAGCCTTTTACAACGACATCACCCGCTTACTCGGCCCGCAATCGTAGCAATCAACCGGATTATTTGATGAGAAAAGTCATATTGCTGCTGCTTTTGAGTGCGTTGTTTTCAGCGCAAACCTGGGCACTGGAGCCGTTTGTTATTCAGGATATCCGTGTTGAGGGTTTACAGCGCATTTCGGCCGGCACGGTGTTCAGTTATCTGCCCATCAAGGTTGGCGATACGCTGGATAGTGCCGTCAGCGCCGAGACCATACGCGCCCTGTTCGGAGCCGGATTTTTCAAGGATGTGCGGCTGGAACGCGACGCCAATGTATTGGTCATTACGGTCGTCGAGCGACCGTCAATCGGCAGCGTCAAGATATCCGGCAACAAGGATATAAACACCGAAACACTTACCGGTGCCCTGAAAGATCAAGGCTTGGCCGAGGGCCGCGTGTTTGACCGTGCCTTGCTGGAAAAGGTCGAGCAGGAATTAAACCGCCAATACTTCAGCAAAGGCAAATACGCCGCCAGGGTTAAAACCACGGTGACGCCGCTCGAGCGTAACCGCGTCGGCATTTTCATCGACATCTCCGAAGGCCGCGCCGCGCGCATCCACGAGATTAACATTGTCGGCAATAAGACCTTCACCGATAAAAAATTACGCAGAAATTTCCAGCTCAGCACACCGACAATGTTTTCGTTTTATACCGGCAGTGACCAATACTCCAAGCAAAAACTCACCGCCGATCTGGAGTCATTGCGCTCATATTATCTCGACCGCGGCTATATCAACTTCAATATTGACTCCACACAGGTTTCCATCACCCCCGACAAAAAGGATATTTACGTCACCATTAATGTTACCGAGGGCGAACGCTTCAGCGTCAAGGATGTAAAACTCGCAGGTGATCTGGTGGTGCCCGAGCAGGAGTTGACCAAATTGGTAACGGTGCAGGCCGGTGAAAATTTTTCACGCAAAGATGCCGTGGAAACGACCAGCAAGATATCTGAACGTCTCGGACAGGAAGGTTATGCCTTCAGCAATGTCAACACCATTCCCGAGATCGACCAGGCGGGCAAACAGGTGTCGCTGACGTTTTTTGTGGATCCGGGAAAGCGCGTGTACGTGCGGCGCGTGAACATGGTGGGCAACACCAAGACGCGTGATGAGGTTTTACGGCGTGAGATGCGGCAACTCGAAGGCGGCTGGATCGACACCGAGAAGGTGAAGCGCTCGCGCACACGCCTGGAAAAGCTGAATTATTTCGACCAGGTTAATGTGGAAACTCCAGCCGTGCCGGGCAGCGCCGATCAGGTTGACGTTAATATCAGCGTGGTGGAAAAACCTTCAGGTAATCTGCTGGCAGGTCTGGGTTTCTCGCAGTCTCAGGGTATTATTTTCAATACCAGCGTCAGTCAGGAGAACTTTCTGGGCAGCGGAAAACGGGTGAGTGCGGCGTTTAACAATAGCAGTGTAAATACCATCTACAGTTTTGCCTACACCAATCCCTACTACACATTGGACGGTATCAGCCGGGGGTTCAGCGTGTTCTCGCGCGAAACCGATGCCGCCAAGGCCAATGTCGCTGACTTCACTACCGATGTACTCGGCGGTGCGGTAAATTTTGGCATCCCGGTTAACGAGTTCGACACCTTCAGGGTCGGCCTTGGCTATGAAAGCACGCAGCTCAGCACTAACCGTAATACGCCGTTCGAGTACAAGGGATTTTTAGAGGATAATGGTTTCATAGATAAGGTTACGGTCGCCAATCAGGATGCTGATTTTGATGTGCTGAAATTAACCGCAGGCTTCGCGCGTGATACCCGCAACCGCGTGATCTTCCCGGACTCCGGCCGGTTTAACAGTATTAGTGCGGATGTGGGTGTGCCGGGCGGCGATCTGCAATATTACAAGCTGAATTACCGCCACCAATCGCTGTTTTCGTTTAATCAGGACTTCACCTTATCACTCGATGGTGAGCTGGGTTATGGCGATGGTTATAGTGATACTACCGAGCTTCCGTTCTTTGAAAACTTTTATGCGGGCGGTAGCCGTTCGGTGCGAGGCTTCAAGGATAATTCGCTGGGTCCCAAGGTGGCGGCGACTGGTCCTCTGGGCGAGCCTCCGCCAGGAAACTCCAAGGGCGATCCGCTGGGCGGTAATGTTAAGGTGGCGGGTAGTGTCGAGCTGTTTTTCCCCGTGCCGTTTAATAATGATAATAAATCAGTACGCCTGGGCAGCTTTCTTGACGTCGGCAATGTCTATGGCGTCAATGAAAATGTTGATGCCGGAACATTGCGTTATTCGGTAGGCTTGTCAGCAGTATGGCTGTCCCCGCTAGGCGCATTGACATTCAGTCTGGCACAACCTTTGAATGACAAGAAAGATGATGATGTGCAGGTATTCCAGTTCACGCTCGGAACAAATTTTTAAGTCTAGGAGAATGCTCTTGAAGAAAATCGTTTGTTTGTTGCTGATCAGTTTTTTCGGGTTTTCTTCCGGCGGCGCGTTTGCCGCAGAATTGAAACTCGGATTTGTAAATGCCGCCAAGATACTCGAGGAGGCACCGCAGGCAGAGGCGGCGCGCAGCAAGCTGGAAAAAGAATTCGCCCCGCGCGATAAAGATCTCGCTGCCTCGCAAAAGCAGTTGAAGAGTCTGGAAGACAAATTAACCAAGGACGATTCCACTTTGAGCGGCGCTGACCGCAGAAAGGCCGAACGCGACCTTATAAGCCAGCGGCGCGATTTCAAACGCGCGCAGGATGAGTTTCGCGAAGATTTCAATATCCGCCGCAATGAAGAATTCGGCAAGCTGCAAAAGCTGGTGTACGAAACCATCGTGGCGCTGGCCAAGCAGGATGGCTATGACCTGATTGTGAGCGATGGCGCTATCTTTGCCAGTGATCGCGTGGATATCACGACCCAGGTACTGGGGCGTCTCAAGAATAATCCGGGCGGCGCAGCGTCCTCTGTCACACCCAAGCAATAATGACATCGGTAGCCGCCGGTGACGCTGACGCTGGGCGAACTGGCGGATAAGATCGGGGCTGAACTTTACGGCGATACACAAGCTGTAATACACGGCGTTGCTACCTTGCAAGATGCGCAGCCTGGCGAAATCACCTTCCTGGTCGGTAATCGTTACCGCAAACAATTGGCACATACACACGCCACTGCGGTTATTTTATCGGCGGCTGATCAGGGTAATTGCCCCGTACACACACTGGTGGTAGACAATCCCGCCGTCAGTTATGCCCATGCCGCAACGCTACTGCATCCGCCGTCCGCCCCCACCGCAGGTATTCATCCCAGCGCAATTATTCATAAATCCAGCACGATCCACGCAACTGCCGCAATCGGTGCGCAGTGCGTAATCGACGCGGGCGCGCAGATTGCCGCCGGGGTGATTGTCGGCGCAGGATGTATTATCGGCGAGAACGCGGTTATTGGAGAGGACAGCCGACTGGAGGCGCGCGTCACCGTGTGTTATGGCACACAGATTGGACGGCGTGCGTTAATCCATCCAGGTGCCGTTATCGGCAGCGATGGATTCGGACTCGCCAATGACCGTGGAACCTGGCTCAAGATTCCACAATTGGGCAAGGTACGCATCGGCGATGATGTGGAAATTGGTGCGAACACAACGATTGATCGTGGCGCGCTTGATGATACTGTGATCGAAGACGGAGTAAAACTCGATAATCAAATTCAGGTCGCGCACAACGTTCGCATCGGCGCCCACACGGCGATTGCCGGCTGCGTAGGCATAGCCGGCAGCGCCAAAATCGGCAGGCGTTGCACGATTGGCGGCGGGGTAGGGGTTGCCGGACACCTTGAGATCGCCGATGATGTGCACATCACAGGTATGACATTGGTCAGTAAGTCGATTTTGACTCCGGGGATATATTCCTCCGGTCTGCCTGCGCAGCCGAATCAGTTGTGGAATAAAATATTTGCCCGTCTGTGCCAACTGGATGACACCGTACGCCGTCTTAAGATTCTGGAAAAAAATATTAATAATCAAAACAGCGATGATCAAAAAATATAACCATCGTCATCGTCATTATGATTATCATGCGTGCATTATCCGGAGGTCGATTTCTTGCGCAACACCCACGCTAATGAGAGCATAAATTTGAACAGCATGGACATCTGCGAGGTGCTCAATCATCTGCCGCACCGCTATCCGTTTTTACTCATAGACAGGGTAGTGGAATGCGTCCCCGGCAAGTCACTCGTCGCACTCAAAAATGTAACGTATAACGAACCTTTTTTTCAGGGACATTTTCCGCAGCGGCCGATTATGCCGGGTGTGCTGATCCTTGAGGCGTTGGCGCAGGCAACCGGTATTCTGGCGTTTCGCACCACGGAGACGCGACCCACGGAAAGTGTTCTGTATTTCCTTGTGGGTATTGATAATGCACGCTTTAAGCAACCTGTCGAACCGGGTGATCAGCTGATTCTGGAGATTGATCTGGTACGCCGCATGCGTGACCTCTGGAAGTTTTCGGCGCAGGCCAAGGTAGGCGACAAGATAGTCGCGAGTGCCGAATTGATGTGCGCGAAGAAGGAACTTGAATCTTGATCGACGCGCGCGCCATTATCGACCCTGCGGCAAAGTTGGCTGACGGGGTAAGCGTTGGACCGTTTTCCGTTATCGGGGCCGATGTTGAAATTGGTACGAATACCTGGATTGGACCGCACGTCGTAATTAATGGACCAACCCGTATCGGTCGCGATAATAAAATTTATCAGTTCGCCTCGCTCGGCGAGGCACCACAAGATAAAAAATATGCAGGCGAACCGACCTTGCTGGAGATCGGCGACCGCAACCTGATTCGTGAATACTGCACGATCAATCGAGGCACCGTGCAAGGCGGCGGCGTTACACGTATCGGCGATGATAACTGGATCATGGCTTACGTGCATATCGCCCACGATTGCCGGATTGGCAACCATACTATTTTTTCCAACTGCGCCTCGCTCGCAGGCCATGTCAGTGTCGACGACTACGCCATCCTCAGTGGATTCACCATCATTCACCAATTTTGCGCCATCGGCATGCACTCGTTCTGCGCCATGGGCAGCGCAATCGCCAAGGATGTCCCGCCCTATGTCATGGTCTCCGGACATATGGCCAAGCCGCACGGAATTAACAGTGAAGGACTCAAGCGGCGCGGCTTCAGCGTCGAGGCACTGCGCGCCGTGCGTGATGCCTACAAGGTTATTTATAAATCCAGGCTGACCCTGAAGCAGGCCATAAAGCAGTTGAAGGAAATGCAAAAGGAACACGCCGAGATCGGTGAATTAGTAACATTTCTCGAGAAGGTTACGCGCGGCATTGTGAGATAAATGCGCATCGGAATTGTGGTGGGCGAGGCGTCGGGCGATGTGCTCGGTGCAGGCTTGATAAACGCCATCAAGGCGCGCGTGCCCAACGCTGAGTTTGAAGGCGTGGCAGGTCCGCAGATGGTGGCGCAGGGCTGTCGTGCCCTGTTCCCCGCCGAAAAACTTGCAGTCATGGGTCTGGTCGAGGTTATCGCGCATTACCGCGAACTGAGTGCAATCCGTACGCAACTGCGACAGCATTTTTTAACAAACCCGCCCGATGTTTTTATCGGCATAGATGCGCCGGATTTTAATCTGGGACTTGAACACAGCCTCAAGCAGGCAGGCATTCCGACCGTGCATTATGTCAGCCCTTCGGTGTGGGCATGGCGCCAATACCGCATCCGCAAGATTGCCCGGTCGGTTGACCTGATGTTGACCTTGCTACCGTTCGAAGCGGCATTTTATCAGTCACGGCTACGGCATCCTGTTCCTGTTTGCTTTGTCGGTCATCCGCTCGCCGATGCGATACCGATACTGAGCGATCAGGAAGACAGGCACGAACGGCAGCAACAACGCGCGGCGTTGAGCTTGCCCATAACGGCAGAGATAGTAGCCTTGCTGCCCGGCAGCCGCATCGGCGAGCTGAACTATTTGGCTGATCGCTTCGCCCAGACTGCCGCCTGGTGCGCGCAGCAAAGGCCTCAATTGCAGTTTATTGCGCCGCATGCAAATGCCAAAACCCGCACTTTATTTGAGCAGGCGCTCGCGCGGCACGCACCGAATATCACCGTACACATGCTCGATGGCAGGGCGCAGCAGGCGATGCGCGCCGCTGACGTGGTGCTGGTTGCCTCGGGCACGGCGACCCTTGAGGCTCTGCTGGTAAATCGCCCGATGGTAGTTGCCTACCGCATGGCCTGGTTGACGGCGATAATTATGCGCCGCTTGCTTAAAATACCTTATTACTCGCTGCCGAGCCTGCTCGCCGCGCGACCCTTGGTGGATGAGTTCAGTCAGGATGAGGTTACTGCAGAAAACCTCGGCAAGGCCGTGCTGGAATTATTTGAGCAGCCGGACAAGGCGCGTGCCGTATGTGCAAACTTTGCGCAGATTCATCATACGCTCAGGCAAGGGGCGAGTTCCAAAGCAGCTCAGGCAATATTGAATCTGGTTAACCAAAATCATTGAGGCTTAAAATAGTAAAGTTATTTCGTGGCTGTCAGCGTAATAATTTTATCCAGAATAAAGTGAATCACGGATCGTTATAGCCAGCATGCGTATGCAAAGTTTTTCTCTGATGATTGCAGGCGTTGATGAAGTGGGACGCGGCCCGCTGGCCGGTCCGGTGTATGCGGCCGCCGTGATCCTGAATCCTCACAGTAAAATACACGGCCTGGCTGATTCCAAGTTGCTGACTCGCGAGCGTCGCGAGGAACTGGATGCACAGATTCGCGCTGGTGCTATCGCCTGGTCGCTGGGCGTTGCCACGGTGGAAGAGATCGACCGTATTAATATCTTGCAGGCCAGTCTGCTCGCCATGCAGCGCGCCGTAGCAGTGCTGTCGTGTGTGCCATGTCTGGTGCTGGTGGATGGTAATCGCTGCCCGCAACTGGGCCGTCCGAGTGCGGCGATTATTAAAGGCGATCAGCGGGTCAATGCCATCAGCGCCGCTTCTATCGTAGCCAAGGTCGCGCGCGATCAGCAAATGCGCGCGCTGGATCTCCTATATCCAGACTACGGCTTTGCGGGTCATAAAGGCTATCCCACGCCCGCCCATCTGCACGCCCTACAGACGCTGGGAGTTTCACCGATTCATCGGCGTACATTTGCGCCGGTGCGGCAATTGATCTCTGCCGGCTTCCAGGCTGCACCGTTTTGCGCTGAACTACAATCATGACAACGCCCTTTGTTCACCTGCATTTACACACCGAATATTCGCTGGTCGATGGCATCGTGCGTATCAAGCCCTTGGTACAGGCCGCAGTCGATGCGGGTATGCCTGCGCTGGCCGTGACCGACCAATGCAATCTGTTCGCCATGGTCAAGTTTTACCGCGCCGCCATCGAAAAAGGTATTAAACCGATCATTGGCGTCGATCTGCGCGTGCAATCGTCAGTCATAACGAATGGCAAAGGTCGCGCGGCGGCGCACGATAATAATCCCACTTCCAGCCGGCTTATCCTGCTGTGTCAAAACGACGCCGGCTATCGTAATTTAACGCGCCTGGTATCGCGCAGCTACCTCGAAGGTCAGCAACGCGGCGCGCCATGCGTACACAAAAGTTGGCTGAGCGGTGAATGTGAGGGGTTAATTGCACTGTCCGGCGGTCATAGCGGAGACATCGGCCAAGCGCTGCTGGCCGGCAATCGCGAACTTGCTGAACGCCTGCTGGAAGAATGGAAGATATTATTCCCAGACAGCTTCTATTTTCAATTACAGCGCACCGGACGCGCTACAGAAGAAGATTACCTGCACGCTGCGGTGGATCTTGCATTGTCGAGTGCAACGCCGGTTGTTGCCACCAACGACGTACGCTTTCTCAAACAGGAAAACTTCGAGGCGCATGAGGCGCGCGTGTGTATCCACGAAGGTCGCACCTTGGCCGACACGCGCCGCCCGCACGATTACAGCGAGCAGCAATACCTGCGCAGTCCTGCGGAGATGGCAGAGCTATTTTCTGACATCCCTGAGGCGCTGGAAAATACCTTGCAGATTGCGCGCCGCTGCAATCTTGAATTGCACCTTGGACAGAATTATCTACCGGCCTTTCCGATGCTGGACGATATTAGTGCGGAAGACTATTGCCGCACCCAGGCACGCATTGGTTTGGAAAAACAGCTTGCCATTTTATTTCCCGATCTCGTACTACGCGCGGCGCAGCAGGAATCCTACGAGCAGCGCCTGACTACAGAATTGGACGTTGTCACCGGCATGGGCTTTGCCGGTTATTTTTTGATCGTTGCCGATTTTGTGAAGTGGGCCAAGGACAATGGCATACCGGTCGGGCCGGGGCGCGGTTCCGGTGCCGGTTCGCTGGTGGCCTACGCAATGGGCATTACCGGCGTGGATCCGCTGCATTACGGATTATTGTTCGAGCGCTTCTTGAACCCGGAGCGCGTGTCATTGCCCGACTTCGATATTGATTTTTGTATGGAAGGGCGCGATCGTGTTATCGACTATGTTGCAGATTTATACGGACGCGATCACGTCTCGCAGATTATCACTTACGGCACCATGGCGGCCAAGGCTGTGGTGCGTGATGTCGGTCGCGTGCTTGGCCAGCCATATGGATTTGTCGATGCTATTGCAAAACTGATCCCGTTCGATCTCGGTATTACGCTGGATGAGGCCCTCAAGCAGGAGCCTGTGCTACGTGCGCGCTACGAGCAGGAAGATGATGTGCATACGCTCATTGATCTGGCGCGTTCACTGGAAGGCCTCACGCGCAATGCAGGAAAAAACGCCAGCGGTCTGGTCATAGCGCCTTCGAGGCTCACTAATTTCCTGCCGCTTTATTGCGAGCAGGGTGCAACCGGCGTAGTGAGCCAATTCGATAAGGATGACGTGGAGGCCGTGGGTCTGGTCAAGTTTGACTTCCTCGGCCTGCGCACGCTGACCATTATTAACCGGGCGGTGCAGACTATCGTCGCCAACGGCGCGCAGTTGGACATCACGCAGATTCCGCTGGATGACAAACCAAGTTTTGATCTGCTCAAGGCATGCTCGACTGCGGCCCTGTTTCAATTGGAATCACGCGGCATGCGCGACCTCGTCAAGCGCCTGCAACCGGATTGCTTCGACGACATCGTCGCACTGGTTGCCCTGTTCCGCCCCGGTCCCTTGCAGTCGGGCATGGTTGATGACTTCATCACGCGCAAGCACGGTCGTACCAAGGTGAATTATCCGCATCCTGACCTTGTGCCGATTTTGCAGCCGACCTACGGGGTTATTCTTTATCAGGAACAGGTGATGCAGATTGCCCAAGTGCTGGCCGGTTATACGCTGGGCGGTGCTGATTTGTTGCGCCGCGCCATGGGCAAGAAAAAACCGGCGGAGATGGCGAAACAGCGCGCAATCTTTATCCAGGGCGCACGTGAACGCGGCGTAACGGAAAAAAATGCCACGGCCATTTTCGATTTGATGGAAAAATTCGCCGATTACGGTTTCAATAAATCGCACTCGGTAGCATACGCACTATTGTCGTATCAGACGGCTTGGCTGAAGGCAAATCACCCGGCGGCCTTCATGGCGGCGGTATTGTCATCCGATATGGATAATACAGATAAGGTCGTCATGCTTATCGATGAATGCCGCGCCATGAAGCTGAGTGTATTACCGCCCAATATTAACGCCTGTGAATATGCCTTCACCGCAAAGGATGATAAAACGATTCTGTACGGACTCGGTGCCATTAAGGGCGCTGGCGCGGCGGCGATTGAAGGCATGATCGCCGAGCGCAAGGCCAATGGGCCAATCGTTGATTTGTTTGATTTTTGCCGGCGCATTGATTTGCGCAAGGCCAATCGACGCGTGCTGGATGCCATGGTGCGCGCCGGTGCGCTTGATGAATTAGGCCCAGGGCGCGCTACGTTGATGGCGTCATTACCGGCCGCGCTGAGCATGGCCGAACAACAGGTGCGCGACCATGCCGTGGGCCAGAATGATTTATTCGGCGCAGCCACCATCTCCACGGCTCAGCCTTCCATGCGTTTTACCAACGTCCCCGAGTGGGACGAAGAGCAGCGCATGATTTACGAAAAAGAAACGCTGGGCTTGTATCTCACCGGGCATCCTATAGCGCGTTATCAGCAAGAGCTTAGTGAAATCACCACCAGCCGCATCGTCGACCTCAAGCCCACGCGCGATCAGAATGTGGTCATCGCCGGATTTGTTATGGCGCTACGCGTCATGAATAACCGGCGCGGCGAACGTATGGCCTTTCTCACACTTGACGATCGCAGCTCGCGCATCGAGTTAGGCGTGTTCGCCGAAGGCTATCAACGTTATCGTGATTTATTGGTCAAGGATAAATTACTGGTGGTTGATGGCCTGGTCAGCATGGACGAATACACGGGCGGTTATAAAATGAGCGCCGAGCGCATTTACGACATCAATCAGGCGCGCGAGGTTTACGCCAAGCGGCTGCTGATAGCCGTGGAATCGAATCGAGCTGGAAATGGTTTTGTGGCCGAGTTGGCGCATGTGCTTACTCCGTTTCGTAACGGCACCTGCCCGGTGTGTATTGATTACCACCGCAATGAAGAAGGGTCTGTCAGTGCGCAATTAGCCCTGGGTCCGGAGTGGCGCGTACATCCTACGGATGAATTATTGCGTCGCTTGCGGACCTTGGCCGGCGGTGAACAGGTGAAAGTGGTTTATTGATTAAGCAAACCGGCTTTTGAATCAGGGAATTTTTCATCCGGCGAAGTGCGCAGAGTATCTGAATCGGGTAGCGGCATTCCAAGCTTTAGCGTGTCACGACATGCCCTTTCTCCCAAGGTTCAATGGATCCGGCGCGCAGCTTGAATAAGGGATGACAGTGTGGCTTGCCAAGGCCTTGGAGGCGTGCATGTGTTTCGAGGCTGCGTATTTCGAGTTTGGCGAGTAAGTGAGTCCACTCATAGCCAACTTGACCAGACGTGACCGTGATTTTCACGGCCGTTCTATTTACAGGAACTTTGGCAGCGTCGAACGAGTACCCGCGTGATGTTGCTTCGGTGTGGACGGCAGCCAGGAAGGTAGAGATTGCGGAAAGTGGCTCCGGGTGATTTTGAAATCTCGTGAGCTGTGAATGATGGCGATAGCCTTTAGTTTCACCGCGAAGTACGGCCTGCGCGAGTAGTGCCTCGCGCCAGAGCGCAACAAGGCCCTGCGGGTCAAGGTATTTTGGGTGAATTGACCAAAGGCGCATGAATGCAACGATCCTAACGTAAATAACCCGCGAGCTATATGATGCGAAGCGCCGATATTGCGAGCCGGTTGAGCGAGTTATTAGTCGCCAAACTTCAACTCAAAATTGGCGGTGCCTGCGCCTCCTTAATTCCTTTCTCAGCTAATCGTCTGCATGTTTCAACAACTACTTGCGTGTCAAGGCATGTAAACTGACAACTTTTCCCCAGCGCAAATTAATGACATGCGCACCCGTGTTTACGTAAGGCGCTCCATCTAGCGGGGTCGCTCGATCAATCCACTCAACAACGACTGTTGTGTCCCAAGGCCAACCACTCACTGCTATTGTTTTTATTTGAAACTGAAGATTCGGAAATAGTCTATACAGTCTCTCAAAAACAGTAATGTCAAGACTTGACCCCTTTTCTGCGTGAACAATGACTTCCACCATTACTCCTAACGTAAAGCTAAGGGGCGCCGCGCTTTTGCGGCGTCCCGCTTGAGCGCAGGGTTAGGCGACAATTTCGAGATACTCTACGATGCTTGCCGGTGGTGGAATGAGTAGGCCGTCTTCACGAAGGCCTACGATATGGAACTCTATGGCCTCGCGGATTTCACGCTCGGTTTCTTCGACGGTGTGACCAGTAGCAACACAACCCGGCAAGTCAGGTACGTAAGCTGAGTAGTTGTTTTCTGCTTTTTCGAGAACGATTGCGTAACGCATAGAGTTACTCCTTTAGGTTGGCTTGTTTGAGTATGCTGTTCAAAGTGCCGGGCGCCAAATCATCGCTTGGTTTTCCGGGCACGGTGACGCGGCCACTTTTGACGGGATGCTTGAATTGACGGTGACTGCCTCGTGTTGCAGCGAGATACCACCCGTCCGTCTTTAGCATCATCAATATTTCATTTACTTTCATGCGGCAAGAATAGCAGATTACTTTAGTGCTGCCAAAACGCCTAACGAGGCTGTAGAAAAAGTATCATCATCGGCGCATCGTGCCGTGAACTAAAACAAATATCAAGGTCAAACAGAAAGTCAAATTTGGGAGACG
>JBDSOT010000067.1:0-5300 GCA_039914705.1 Gammaproteobacteria bacterium
CTAAAAATGCCTTTTACTGACTTCTCCATGATGATTCTCCTTGTTGTTAATCAACTTCCAATATTCTCAGCATTTGCTGATGTGAACGTGGCGGCGGAGTAGGGATCAGGGGCAACGCTGAGTAGAAAGTCGCCGTCCTTGTGACTACTCCACTGACATCTTTTACCGGAGTTTCTAACCCCGTGCCCAAGCATACCAACAATTTATTTAAAACGATATTACAAAAGATGGATAAATCAGGGGTAAAAATACGGCTATTGAGAGTGCAGATAAATGCTTGATATACGGGATTAAATTTAAGGTTAGCTCAATGGCGGAGAGGGTGGGATTCGAACCCACGGAGGGTTGCCCCTCGCTGGTTTTCAAGACCAGTGCTTTCGACCGCTCAGCCACCTCTCCAACTTGTTACTTATTGCAACTCGATAGTCGCCAGCGCAGGCAGAATAACCAAAAACAAAAAGATTTACATGCTTATTTACGCTGCCCGACGCCTTAACCCGGCGGTGGCTAATCCCAAGATTGCCATGGACCAAATGATTACCGCGCCGGAGGGTAGGTCGAACAAGGCCGAGCACAGCAGGCCGAGTGCATACCCTCCGGCACCCACGAAATAACCCGCGAAGTTTCGCCCCGCATAGAAGCGGCTTACCAGCGCGGGGATAATTAAACTGGCAAATACCAGATACACTCCGACGAGCTGCACCGATGCGGTTACGGCAAGGGCAAACAGGAGATAGAAACCCAGGTTTCCCAGGCGCTCGCGCAGGCCGAACCATAATATCAGGATGACTACGGTCAGCGCGGCAACGGGGAGCAATTGTCCATAACTGACCCAGAGTATTTGCCCGACCAGTAAATCCTGGAGATGCTCGCCGCCGTGAGGGTTGCCGGCCAGCAGCAGGATGCCACCGCTGGCTGCCAGAATAAACACCACACCAATGAGGGCCTCCTGCACCTGCGGCCAGCGCTGCTCGGTGAAGTTAAGCAGCAAGGCACCCAGCAAGGCGGAGCATACTGCGGCAAGCTGTACTGCCCAGCCCACCGCATCCCAGCCGAAATAGCTGGCACCGATTACGCCAAGCCCGGCGATCTGCGCGATGGCCAGATCGATAAACACGATGCCACGCTTGAGCACGTGCGCGCCCAGCGGCACATGCGTGGCCAGCACCAGCAGCCCAGCCAGCATGGCCGGTGCGAGGATGCTTGGATCGAGTCCTGTGAGAGTCATTTACGCACTGCCAGCAGGCGCTTGATGGTATCGTCGAACAGGCCGAATAAGTCCATGGCCTGCTCGCTGCCGCCTACTGTGTAGGGCAATATCACGGCCGGAATCTTCGCGCGCTCGGCCAGCCATTCCGAGGATTGTGCATCATCATAAGGGGTGCGGATAATCACTTGGGCTGGTTCGTGTTGCAGTTTATCCAACACCGCAGTCAGGTGTGTAATACTCGGTTCGATACCGGGCTTTGGCTCTAAGGCAGTCACTTCACGCAGCCCCAGCCAGCGAATCAGATACGGCCAGGCTCTATGCTTCACAACTATCCCCATGCCCTTAAGCGGCGCAGCCTGCTGTTCCCAAGCTTGCATGGCCGTTTGCCAACGCGCTGAAAATGCCCTGTGCTGTTCCTGATAAAAGGCTGCATTGGATGGGTCTAATTGTGCGAGACACTCTGTTAAGGCGTTAGCTACCAGTGCGATATTGTGCGGATCGGTCTGGATGTGCGGATTGCCGCCCGTGTGTATATCCCCATCGGCGCGATCCAGGCGCGCGGGAATCTCCAGCCGCTGCACCAGATTCGCTGCCTCCAGATAGCCCGGCTGGCCCGGCTGTATGCGCGGATTGCCGGATTGACGCAACAATAATGGCAGCCAGCCGGCCTCCAACTCCGCGCCCGTGCACACCAGCAGGTCCGCCTTGCGCACCTGGGCGATGAGGCTGGGGCGCGCCTGAATGCGATGCGGATCCTGTAGCGCGGTCGTTGCGGTGTAAACCGTAACCTGGTCTTTGCCAAGCTCCTGCGCCAATGCCCCCCACTCCGGTTCGCAAGCAAAAACCCTTAGTTCGGCGGCGGCCGGCTGGATAAGGGCAAACAATAAAAAAAGTCCAATCAAATTTCTCGATACGTTGTTCATAAATACTCCTTAAAAGGGGTGCGCACTGTGCGCGCCCAGGCTCACAACGTAGTTCAGAAATAATTGGTGATCGGTGTCCGGCTGAGATTCATCGAGGTTGTATTGCAGACGCAGACGGCTGAACTCGCTGTTGTCATACTCTAGCAAGGCAGTGAATCGTTCGGGCGTATGGCCGAGGTCGTCCAGCACACTGCCTGCGAATGCCGCGCCGTTATCGCCGGCATTCAGCCGGTCATAACGCACCCCGGCGCGCCACCTTGGCATGAATTGATACACGCCCTGTGCATACCAGCCGTCCTGCGTACCGGAATAAGCGGTATCGTTCAACAGGCCGTCTTCGTCGCGTTGCAGATACTCCGCTTGAAATTTTAAATTAGTGCGTCCGGGATCGCCGTTAGGCGCCCACTTCCACACGAGATCGGCAATCGTTACATTGCTGTCGCCGCTAAACACACTGGGGCCAAACGCGCCCTCGGTCTCCCGACCGTCTGCCTTGGCGCGCAGATGCGAAAGTCCGGCGCGCCAGCTCTGGCTTGCGCCGATGTCGCCACCTACATGAGCAAATACGCTGTAAGTGCCCTTGCCTTCATTATCGGCCCCGCCGCCCGGAAATCGGTCACCGCGAAACCACTCACCGCCAAACTCCGCGAATAAATCCGTCGGCGCAATCCAGCGCACTTGCACGCCGTCATCGCCATACTGGTTGGCAAGCAATGCGCGATACGCCAGTGGCCGATCAACAAAATCATCCGCGTGCGCATGGAGTTCATTGAGATAACCGATACGCGAGAAAAAGCGCCCGCCCTTGAGGGTGAAACCGGAAGGCAGTGCCAAGGTCTGGATATAGGCTTCTTCCAATTCCACTTTAGTTTCGCCGTCTTCCGAGGCGAGCGCGAGGGTCAGGCTGCCGAATAATTTGTCGTCAATGTTGGCTTCGATATTAAGTTCGGATTCACCCAGCGAAAAACCTTCTTCTCCTGGCCCAGCCTCATGGCCCAAGGCAAAACCAGGGATGCCATAGGCGTCCGGGTCGTTATCGAATTCTGCAAGCGTGCCTACCAATACCAGACTGATGGCGGGATTGAAGGCATTGGCGGATGCGCTACCCAGTGTGTCCTGCGGGGCGCTGCTTACTGTTTGTGCATTTGCAGGGGGCGCGGAGGCAGCTGTCTCCGCAACCGCCTGCGCATTTGCGGCCTTGGCCTCAGCCTGCTCTACGCGTGCCTCCAGCGCCTTGATGCGCGCCTCGTACTGCTCGTTAATCTGCTGCATTTCCTTACGTATTTGTTGCAATTCGGCACTGTCTACTGCTACCGCGCACAGCGGCAGGCTCAACATCACGGCAATGCTAGCCGCAAGAATTTTGCGTTTGTACATGATTAAGCCCTCGTCAAAAATAATGAGCAGCACGGCCGGTGTTCAGGCCTGCATAAATTTATTTTTAGACGAGTTGTGGCGGTCCGCGGGAGTAGTAAGGTCGGAAGGAATGGAAGGCAACAACGAACTGCGCAGGAGAAATTTGAACAAGGTTTGCAGCACGCCCGTGGAAGAGCAATGGATCGGCATGCAAGTCAGCCGACAATCCCGCGTAGCCTGTGCACTTGTCGCAGCTATGCAAATCCAGGTTGGGCGCTTGAGGATCCTGCTGGGATTGCGT
The DNA here is from genome assembly GCA_039914705.1 of Gammaproteobacteria bacterium. Taxonomy (GTDB): domain Bacteria; phylum Pseudomonadota; class Gammaproteobacteria; order SURF-13; family SURF-13; genus JBDSTW01. The sequence goes on from JBDSOT010000067.1 coordinate 3,791, forward strand.
TGGGACCTTTACCGATAAATGCGACAGTGCATGTACAGCCGCGCCGTGCTGCGCGAGGAGCAACAGGCAGGCCAGCAGGGCGGTAACAATCAGACGTGTATTAAGCTTGTGAACCATAGCGCAGGAGTATATCAGCGTTGTCAGATAGAACTGGCTATAGAGCGGGCAAAGGTAAGATAGTGATACAGGGGCGGTTTGACTTCCAAATCACAGTTCCTGCCCTTGCTATTCATAGCAGCTTAGGTATGCTAGGAACTTAACTTCGCCTAATCTGTCTTATCTGTCGTTAGTAAATAAACCTTGGAATCAGGAGCTTACACATGAATTCATATCAGCCTGTGGTAGTAAGACGCGAGTCGGCGCTGGCCGCCAACAAAATGGTGCGCAATACTTACACCTTGCTCGCCATGACCTTGCTGTTCAGTGCTGTAACGGCAGGTGCCGCGATGACCTTTAATATGCCACCGCTGGGTTTGGTAATTACACTGGTAGGTTATTTTGGCCTGCTGTACGCAACCCATAAAACGCAAAACACTGCTTGGGGCTTGGTGTCGGTGTTTGCGCTTACAGGCTTCATGGGCTTAACGCTGGGGCCGATCGTCAATATGTATCTGAATCTTCCCAACGGCGACCAAGTAGTCATGATGGCTATGGGCGGCACCGCCGCGATCTTCCTAGGCCTGTCCGGTTATGCCCTGACCACGCGCAAGGACTTCAGCTACATGGGCGGTTTTTTAATGGTCGGCATTCTGGTGGCCTTCCTCGCGGGGCTGGGCGCTATCTTCTTTAATATGCCGGCCTTGTCACTGGCCGTGTCGGCGATGTTCGTGTTGCTGATGTCCGGTTTGATTTTATATCAAACCAGCCAGATCGTGAACGGCGGCGAGACCAATTACATCATGGCGACCGTCACGCTGTATGTCAGCATCTTTAATCTATTCACCAGTCTCTTGCACTTACTGGGGTTTGCCAATAGCGACGATTGAGTAAAGCGTTATTCGTAAACTGAAAGCCCCGGCACGGACCGGGGCTTTTTTATGCCTACCAACCATGCTTTCATTTAATTACCTCACGGTCTTTTTTCAGGCGGGATGATTTTGTGATACTCCAAGCTTATAGTGCTGGCTACTAAGCCAGTACCGGAGTCAATCATGGCGCGTAAGATACTCGTCATTGAAGATGACAGAGACATTGCCCATTTACTGCAGCTTCATCTGCGCGATCTAGACTGCCGGGTCGATCTGATGCACGACGGTGCGCAGGGATTCGAGCAGGCGCGTGCCCGCTCCTACGATCTGATCATTCTGGATTTGATGATCCCCGGTATGGATGGGATGGAGGTGTGTCGGCGTCTGCGCACCGAGTCCAACTACACGCCGATTTTAATGTTAACGGCCAAATCATCGGAACTCGATCGTGTGTTCGGGCTGGAGGTCGGCGCCGACGATTATCTGACCAAGCCGTTCAGCATTCGCGAGTTGGTGGCGCGCGTGAAGGCGATCTTCCGGCG
>JBDSOT010000086.1:0-35223 GCA_039914705.1 Gammaproteobacteria bacterium
AGCTTGTCCTTGGCATGATTAAGTGCGTCCTTGCTGCGTTCAATCTCGCCGCGCACGCTGTAAAAACGTTCCTGCACCGCATTAAAAATTTGATTGGCATCTACCTGTTGCGCACGCTGTTTTTCCAGCGCGGCCTCGATCCTGCGTTGCTCGGCAATCTTCGCCTCCAAGGCAATTTCCTGCTCGCGTATACGTTTACCCTCTGCATCAAGCTCGCTGACCAGGGCTTGCCACCGCAAGGCGAGCAGTTCCGCCTTGAGTTGACGTTCCTGCTGTTTCAAGAGCTTGTATTTTGCCGCCATATTGGCCTGGCGCTGTAGGCGCTCGAGCTGCTTGTCGAGTTCGTCGCGCTTGATGTTGAACAGATCGAGATTCTCGCGCGTATGCCTCATGCGATTTTCCGTCTCGCGGCGGCGCTCTTTATATTTCGAGATGCCCGCCGCCTCTTCGAGGAAGATGCGCAGCTCGTCGGGCTTGGCCTCGATCAGGCGCGAGATCATGTTTTGCTCGATGATGGCGTAGCTGTGCGGGCCAAGTCCGGTGCCCAGAAAAATGTCGGTGATGTCCTTGCGGCGGCAGCGCGTGTTGTTCAGGAAATAGTTCGATTGCCCGTCGCGACTCACATGACGCTTAATGGAGATTTCCGCGTATTCGGCGTATTGCCCGCCGAGGCTGCCGTCGCTATTGTCGAACACGAGTTCGACGGAGGCTTGCGTCACCGGTTTGCGCACGCTGGAGCCATTGAAGATGACATCGGCCATCGACTCGCCGCGCAGGCTCTTGGCCGAACTCTCGCCCATCACCCAACGCACGGCGTCGATAACATTCGATTTGCCACAGCCATTCGGGCCGACGATACCGACCAGGTTGCTGGGCAGGTGGATGGTGGTAGGATCGACAAAGGATTTAAATCCAGCCAGTTTGATCTTGCTGAGGCGCATCGTTACCCAGTGTTGTTGAAAGTTAGGTTATTATTGGCGAAATTAGCATAGAGAGCGACATATGCCTACCCAGCCCAGCAAAGAACTCGAGACCTTCGTCAATGCCAATCCGGGCCGGGATTATACCATCCGCATGCGCGTGCCGGAGTTTACCTGCCTGTGCCCGAAGACCGGCCAGCCCGACTTTGCCACGATTCATATCGAATATGTGCCCAATTTGCGCTGCATCGAGTTGAAATCCCTAAAGTTATATATGTGGTCATACCGCAATGAGGGCAGCTTCCACGAGGCCGTGACCAACCGTATTTTAGATGACCTGGTGCAGGCATGTGAACCGCATTTTATGCGCGTGAGCGCCGAGTTTTACGTGCGCGGCGGGATTTATACCACGGTAATAGCAGAGCATCGCCATCCCGCCTGGGTCGCGCCCAGCCCTGTAGTTTTGCCTTAATAGTAAGTAATTTCTAATCATTAACATCCCACCCAATGCCAAGCTCTACCTCGGTATCGACCTCGGCACCTCGGCCTGTCGCGCGATAGTCATTGATGCCCGCAAGGAAATACGCGCGCAGTCTTCCATCAGCTTACCCTCCCCCCTACGCTGCGGCATAGAAGTAGAGCAGGCTCCTGAGGTTTGGTGGCAAGCGGTGCGGGCCGCGCTGCGCGATTTATTCCGGAAAATCCCGGCTGAAAATGTTTGCGCCATAGCCATTGACGGCACATCGGGCACCCTATTATTAGCGGATGCCCTGGGCAATCCATTACGACCGGCGTTGATGTATAACGATGCGCGCGCACATTTAGAGGCCGCACGTATTGCCGCCATCGCCCCGCAAGGCAGTGCAGCGCATGGAGTGAGCGGCAGCCTGGCAAAATTGCTTTTTTTACAGGCACAAAATATTCCCCACGCCCATTACGCACTTAGCCAGGCCGACTGGATCAGCGCAAAATTCAGAGGGCGTTTTGGCGTAAGCGATGAGCATAATTGTTTGAAACTGGGCTACGATCCGATCACGGACTGCTGGCCGGATTGGCTTGATGCGTTAAATGTGCGCCGTGATTTACTACCTCAAGTACTCCCCGCCGGTACGCCGATAGCAAAGGTGTGCGCCGGCAGCGTCGCAGAATTTGGATTTAATCCCGATGCGGTAGTCGTCGCAGGCACTACCGACAGCACGGCGGCAGTTCTCGCCACCGGTGCAAGTTTAACGGGCGAGGCTGTGACTTCTCTGGGTTCAACACTGGTGTTGAAGGTTATTTCAGAGCGGCCGATATTCGCACCACAGTATGGCGTGTACAGTCATAAGTTCGGTGACTTATGGCTGGCGGGCGGCGGATCGAATAGTGGCGGCGTGGTATTACGTCAATATTTCAGTCCGCAACAACTGCTGGAAATGATGCCGCGCCTGCGGCCAGATCAACCCACCGGACTCGATTATTATCCACTCCCGGCGCACGGCGAGAGATTCCCGGTTAATGACCCGGAATTTATGCCCAGGTTAAGCCCTCGTCCGTCCGATGATGTGCAGTTTTTTCAAGCGATGCTGGAGGGCATGGCGCGCATTGAACAGCGCGGCTATGAATTATTAAAAAGTTTAGGCGCGCCTTATCCGATTTCGCTATGCACAACCGGCGGCGGCGCGGTAAACGCCGCGTGGACAACAATACGCGCGCAATTAATCGGCGTAGCCATGATAACTCCTGACCAGCAAGATGCGGCTTACGGTGCGGCGCTACTCGCTAGCCGCGCGTTAGCATGACATGCGGCTTACGGATAAGCCCAAGGCCTTTGCGCGGCTGATTATTATAGTAAACTAACCCAAGCCTCCGCTAAGGCTTGTGCCACGCTGCCAAGTTTGCGAAACTCTAAGCCAGCTGTCAGCGCGCCGTTACCCTGCTGTGTATAACTGGCTCTGTTGCCATCCCGCGTCAAGAGACTTTACTAAAGGAATAGTGAATCGTGCACCGTATCTATCCATATCCGTTGTGTCCTGAATGAAGTTTCAGCGCTGGAACAACGCAATAAGCCACACATCAAGCGAGATTCCGAGTGCAGCTATTACCCGCTCGATGCAATCCTGCACCGGCTTTCCTACATACATCCGCCGCAGAACCATGGATATTTAAGTCATGTTGTCAAACCTATTAAATTTTATGCGTCGTGTGAAGCCTTCGGCCAACCCCTTTAGCGAGTTCGAGGAACCGATACGCTTCGAGTTGTTCAGCGTGGAGCGTCTCGAACATCACGCGGAAAGCCTGGCAGCGGCCCAAACGGTAACTAAAAATCCGCGCAAGGGCATCAAAATTGCCCCTCGTGTGCAGGATAACGGCCGGGTATTACTCCAGGCCTACCGGGCAATTACCAAGACCGCGCGTGAACAGCGCGCCATTACCCCGGCCGCCGAGTGGTTGATCGACAACTTCCCCATTGTCGAAGAACAACTGCGTGATATTCACGACCATCTGCCACCGGAATTTTACAAAGAACTGCCCAAACTCGCGGACGGACATCTACGCGGTTATCCGCGCGTCTACGGTTTGGCCTGGGCCTTTGTGGCGCACACCGATAGCCGCTTCGACCCCGAATTGCTGATGCGTTTTGTGCGCGCTTATCAACGCGTGCAGATACTCACCATTGGAGAATTATGGGCGGTGACCATTACCCTGCGCGGGGTAATGGTGGAAAACCTGCGCCGCCTGAGCGTGCGCATTGTCGGCTCGCAAATCGCGCGTGAGGCAGCCGATACACTGGCCGATGAATTGCTCGGACTTGGCGCTCACCCGGCGCGGACTGCCGAGGAGGCACTGCGCGCGTACAACGGTCGTCCCTTGCAGTCCGCCTTCGCGGTGCAGCTGGTACAACGACTGCGCCACCATACGACACCCGCCCTGCAATGGTTGAACGATAGGCTGGCCGCACAAGGTACCCACGCGGACGAGATCGTGGCCCTTGAGCACGCCAATCAAGCGGCCGCCAACCTGACAGTGCGTAATATCATTACCAGCATGCGCCTGATGTCGGCCTTCGATTGGCCGGGCTTCTTTGAGGAGGTTAGTTTGGTCGATGAAATCCTGCGCAGCGATGCCGGCTTCGTCGCCATGGATTTCATCACGCGCGATCGTTACCGGCATGCCGTTGAACAGCTTGCGCGCGGCTCCGGGCATACCGAGACAGCGATCGCTCACAGCGTAATCGCCAAGACCCAGGCGTTGCGGCAACAGCAGGCACAAGCTAACTCCGTCGATGAGCGCTTGCTCGATCCTGGCTATTATCTGATCTCGCGCGGCCGGACGGCGTTCGAGAAAGAGACCGGTTTTCGCGTCTCACTAAAAAGCCGCCTGCAGCGTACCTATTTTGCGCACGCGGCCGGTGCCTATATCTACACAATCCTCCTTATCTCAACGGCCGTGCTCGCCCTGCCTTTATGGGCCAGCGTGCAGACCGGAATCCATCCCGCCGCGTTGCTGATGCTGGCTATACTCGGCTTCATTCCGGCCTCTGATATTGCCATTGCACTGTTCAACCGCTTAGTCACCCAGGCCATTGGCCCGCGTCATTTGCCGCGTCTTGAATTGATGGGCGGTGTGCCACCTGCCCTGCGCACCTTTGTGGTGGTGCCAACCCTGCTCATTAATGAAACTCAGATTGCCGAACAGCTCGAGCAGATAGAGGTTTATTACCTGTCCAATCCTGAGGGTGATGTGCATTTCGGTTTACTTTCCGACTGGACGGACGCCACGGCTGAAAGCATGCCATCGGATAGAGAACTATTGGAAATAGCCGATAGGGGAATGAAGGCACTTAATGCGCGCCACGGTTTGTTGGCTGACGGTTCCAAGCGGTTTTTTCTGTTCCATCGTAAACGCTTGTGGAACGGCAGCGAGCAATGCTGGATGGGCTGGGAACGTAAACGCGGCAAGCTGCATGAATTCAACCGCCTGTTACGCAATGCAGGGGTTACATCGTTCATCACCCTCGACGAACAACCGCCACAAGTACCCGACGCGGTGCGCTATGTTGTCACGCTGGACGCAGATACCAAACTGCCCATCGGCATAGTAAAGAGATTGGTCGGCACCCTGGCCCACCCATTAAACCGTCCGCGTTTCGACGCAGAACGGCAGCGCGTGGTCGAGGGTTATGGGGTATTGCAACCGCGTATTACCCCGACACTGCCCGCACGGCGCGACAGTACCATTTTCCAGCGCCTGTTTTCCGGGCCAGGCGGCATCGACCCTTATGCCTCCGCAGTGTCAGACGTTTATCAGGATTTATTCGGCGAGGGCAGCTATACCGGCAAGGGTATCTACGACGTCGAGGTGTTCGAGGCTGCACTTGCCGGACGCGTGCCCGAGAATGCCCTGCTCAGTCACGATCTGTTTGAAGGCACACTGGCGCGCTGCGGTTTTGTCAGCGACTTGGAGTTCTTCGAAGATTTTCCTTCGCACCTTGAGGTAGCCGCTTCGCGTATGCATCGCTGGGCGCGCGGCGACTGGCAATTGCTGCCCTGGATCTGCGGGCGCGCACGCAAGAGTATCGGCGCCATTGGGCGCTGGAAAATGCTCGATAATTTACGCCGCACATTATCTCCCGCCGCCATACTGATTACCCTTGCGGCAAGCTGGTCGCTGCCTGAGGCCCCGCATTGGGCCTGGCTGACATTGGCGCTGGCAGCCATCGCCGTGCCTACCCTGATACCGCTGTTTAGCGCACTGCTTGCACCACGCCGTGACATATCTCTGACGCGTCACTTGCGCAGCCTGACCGACGATTTCATCCAGGCTTGCGGCCACAGTATGGTTTCTCTCACTCTACTGGCTTATCACGCGTGGCTGATGTTGGACGCCATGGTCCGAGCGCTGACACGCTTGCTTGTTACGCGCCGCAAATTGCTTGAATGGATTACCGCCGCGCAGGCCAAATCGAATGCCAGCCTTTCCGTAATGAATTTTTTCCAGCGCATGTCCGGTGCTATCGTGCTGGCCCTGGTCACTGGCGTGATGGTGTTCCTGTTCAATCCCCAGGAACTGTTCACGGCCGCGCCCTTTATTGTCTTGTGGACAATATCGCCCGCCTTTGCCTGGTATATCAGCCTGCCGCCCAAGCGGGGGCGTATTGAACCGCTGAGTCTTCAGGAGGTGCAGGTCTTGCGCCTGGGTGCGCGGCGTATCTGGCGCTTCTTCACTACCTTTGTATGCGCGGCGGACAATCATCTGCCGCCCGATAACTTTCAGGAAGACCCGAAACCCGTCATTGCACACCGCAGCTCTCCGACTAATTTCGGACTTTATTTACTAGCGACGGTCAGTGCGCGTGATTTTGGCTGGCTCGGCCTGATTGAGACCGTTGAACGGCTGGAGGCCACCTTCAAGACCCTGCAAAATTTGCCGCGTCTGAAAGGACATTACTACAACTGGTATGACACGCGCGACCTGCGTCCACTCGACCCCGCCTACATCTCTTCAGTGGACAGCGGCAATCTCGCCGGTCATCTGCTGGCACTCGCTCAGGCTTGCATGGAGTTGGCGCAACAGCCCCTGGATATTTCCACGTCAGGTATCCGTGACAGCGTAGCGTTACTCCGCGAGGCAGTGACAGAACTGCACGATAACCGGCGTACACTGACCGTGAGCCTGGCTCAATTACAGGATGCTATCGCGACACTCGAACAGCTACTCGAACAAGGTCCTCGTGGCATAGTCGCGCAGACCCTGAACTGGAAATCGCTGGAAGCTGCCGCGCTAACCCTTACCGATATCGCCCGTACCTTTGCCGGAGAGCGTGGCGAGGCATCCACCGACAGCGAGATATTAATCTGGTCGCTGCTGCTCCAAGCCGATATTAAAAGTCATGCGCGCGATGTACGAAGTTTGCTGCCGTGGGCCGATTATCTCTCCAGACTGCTTGATCACCCGGACACTCAAGTCGAAGAAAGGCAGCATTGGGAGGTCGTCGAAGATCGCTTTAATACATCCGTCGCGCTCCGCGATATACCAGCGCTATGCGAGCCAATGATTCAGCATCTAAGCGCACACCAAGCCTCACCTACAGTCGCGCATTTATCGTCCGAGGCTTATTGCCGCGACAGCGCCGCACTGACAGACGCCTTGCAACGCGCGGCAATAGCCTCCGCAGATCTGACGGCACGGCTCCATGCAATCTCCGGCCAGGCACGCGCCCTATTCGATGAAATGGATTTCGGTTTTCTGTTCGACCCGGTGCGCAAACTATTCTCCATCGGCTACCGGGTCGCTGATAGTTGTCTTGACGCAAGTTACTACGACCTGCTCGCCTCGGAGGCGCGCCTCACCAGCTTTATTGCCATCGCCAAAGGCGACGTCCCCGCCGCGCACTGGTTCCGGCTCGGACGCGCCATGACCCCGGTAGACAAGGGTGCGGCGCTGGTGTCATGGTCGGGTTCGATGTTCGAATACCTGATGCCCTCACTGGTGATGTACACCCCGCACGACAGCCTGATCGGCCAGACTTGCCGGCTGGTCATCCAGCGCCAGATAGCCTATGGCCAGGAGCATAAGGTTCCGTGGGGCATATCGGAATCGGCGTATAACGTCCGCGACTTTGAATTTACCTATCAATACTCCGATTTCGGGATCCCCGGCCTGGGCCTGAAGCGTGGTCTGGGCCAGGAACTGGTTGTTGCGCCTTACGCCACGGCCTTAGCCGCTATGTATGACCCAGGCGCGGCGGTAAAAAATTTCGAGCGTATCGAGACGCTAGGTGGACGCGGCAGATACGGTTTCTACGAGGCCCTGGATTTCACCCCCGCGCGGCTGCCCGAGGGTAGCGACGTAGTGGTGGTGCGTGCCTACATGGCCCACCATCAGGGCATGTCACTGGTAGCGCTCACCAATATTTTGCAACACGGTGCAATGCGCCGCCGCTTCCACAACGAACCACTGGTACTGGCTGCCGAACTGCTGTTGCAGGAACGCACACCGCGTGCCCTTGCCTTCACTGAGCCACGCACCGACCAGGATCACACCAGCCTGGTCAGAGAGGTGGTGCAGCCCGTCACCCGCCGCTATTTGACGCCGCACCTGCCGCTGCCTGCAACGCAACTGCTCTCGAATGGACGTTATGCGGTTATGGTGACCAGCGCGGGTTCGGGTTATAGCCGCTGGAACGACCTTGCCGTCACCCGCTGGCGTTCAGATGCCACGCGTGATGCATGGGGCAGTTATCTGTTTTTGCGTGACACCGGAAGCGGTAAAGTCTGGTCAGCCGGGTATCAGCCGACCGCCGTCGAACCTGACCGTTATGAAGTCGTCTTCAGTGAAGATCGCGTACGCATTACCCGTCAGGACGCCGCTATCACCAGCGTTTTGGAGATTATTTTGTCGTCGGAAGATGACGCTGAGATTCGTCATCTATCGCTTACCAATAACGGCCCGCGCATGCGCGAAATAGAAATCACCTCATATGCCGAGATGGTACTCGCGCCCGCAGCGGCAGACCTCGCGCATCCGGCATTTTCCAACCTGTTCGTGGAGACCGAATATCTGCCTGAGGTGAATGCCCTGCTGATAACACGTCGTCCGCGCTCCGCCAGCGAGACACGTTTCTGGGCAGCTCACGTAATTGCGCCGGAAGGTGAAATACGCGGCGCGATTGAATATGAAACAGACCGTATGCGATTTCTGGGACGCGGACAAGGCATCCATTCCCCGGTCTCGGTAATGGATGGGCGTCCCTTATCGAACACCGCCGGGGCGGTACTCGATCCGATTGCCAGCTTGCGTGCACGCGTTCGCATCAAGGCGGGCGAAACCTTCCATATGGCCTTCTCCACCATGGTGGCCGCCTCGCGCGAGGATATAATCAACCTCGCCGAAAAATATCACAGCCCGGCCATTTTCGAGCGCGCCTCGACCCTGGCCTGGACCCAGGCGCAGGTGCAGCTCCACTTTTTGGGCATTGAGCGTGATGAGGCGCAGGTCTATCAGCATCTGGCCAATCGCATTCTTTATTCTGACCCTTCCTTGCGCCCGGGCAGCGAAATATTAAGACGTAATACGCTGAGCATGGCGGGGCTATGGCCGCATCGTATCTCGGGCGATTATCCCATCATCCTCGCACGCATTGATGATCTTGATGACCGCACCTTGATCCAGCAGTTACTGCGTGCGCACGAGTACTGGGGCATCAAGCGTCTGGCGGTCGATCTGGTTATCCTGAACGAAAAGGCCAGTTCTTACGCCCAGGATTTACAGGTTACCTTGGAAGGAATGGTGCGTGCCAGCCAGGCCGCCTCGAAGAATGGTTTTCATCAGATGCCCGGCCAGGTTTTTGTATTGCGCTCCGATCTACTCTCACAGCAGGAGCGCGAACTCCTGCAAACCGTGGCACGCGCCATTGTATCCGGGCGTCAAGGCAGCTTAAGCGAGCAGGTAACGCGCATGCGACGGCGTCAACCTGCCAAGCCTGTGCCAGCGCACATCTCGCCGCCCGCGCGCGGTGTGGAGACAACACTAACTCCACCGGCACTGGAGTTTTTTAACGGACTCGGTGGCTTCAATGATGAGGGCCGCGAGTACGTTATTGTCTTGAGCCAAGGCCAGCGTACGCCCGCACCGTGGATCAACGTTATTGCCAATCCCGAATTTGGTTTCCAGGTATCCGAATCGGGCTGCGGTTACACCTGGTCATTGAACAGCCGCGAGAACCAGATCACCCCATGGTCAAATGACCCGGTAAGCGATGCGTCCGGTGAGGCATTTTATATAGCGGATCTCGACAGCGGCGAGTTATGGAGTCCGACGGCATTGCCCATCCGCATCGACAATGCAACCTACATTACGCGTCACGGCCACGGCTACAGTAGTTTTGAACACTTGTCGCACGGCATCCACAGCGAGCTATTGCAGTTTGTAAGCTGGAGCGACCCGGTCAAGATTTCGCGCCTGATCCTGCATAACCGCTCTAAACAGCCGCGTCGGCTTTCGGTGACGGCTTACGTTGAATGGGTGTTGGGTTTCTCGCGCGCCCACACCACACCTTTTGTAACCACTGAAATGGACAACGACAGCGGGGCGCTGTTCGCCAGCAATCCCTTGCATATCGAATTCGGCAAACGCATCGCCTTCGCGGCCTGGGATACAACTGCAAGCTCATGGAGCGGCGACCGTAGTGAATTTATCGGACGTAACCGTAGCCTCGCACAACCCGCTGCCCTGCGACGCGGCGAGACGCTGAGCGGAAACACGGGTGCCGGGTTTGACCCGTGCGGTGCCTTGCAAACCCACATTGAGCTGGCCCCTGACGAGCGCATCGAACTGGTATTCCGCTTAGGTCAGGCAGCTGATCGCGACACGGCACGCAGTCTGCTTAAACAACATGGCGCGGAACAACTTCCGGCAAGCTTCGCCCAGGTTAAGGAGAACTGGGAAGACATCCTGGGCCAGGTTCAGGTGCATACGCCGGATCGCGCCATGGATTTGATGTTGAATCGCTGGTTGCTTTATCAAACGCTGGCTTGCCGCTTCTGGGCGCGTGCGGCATTTTACCAGGCGGGCGGGGCTTATGGTTTCCGCGATCAACTGCAAGATGTCATGGCGCTTACTAACTCACGCCCGGAGTTGGCGCGTGCGCATATTCTGCACGCAGCGGCACACCAGTTTATTGAAGGCGACGTGCAACATTGGTGGCATCCGCCCACGGGGCGTGGTGTGCGCACGCATTTTTCCGATGATCGTATATGGCTGCCGTTTGTCGTCGCGCATTACCTCACCGTAACGCGCGACCTCACCATACTCAATGAACAGATTCCTTTTCTGGAGGGCCAAACACTGGGGCTTGATCAGGAAGACGCCTACTTCGAACCCATGGTGTCGGGGCAGAAGGCGAACCTGTTCGACCATTGCGTACGCGCGCTCGAGTGCTCGTTGAAGCTGGGTTCACATGGCTTGCCATTGATGGGGACGGGCGACTGGAATGACGGGATGAACCGTGTGGGTCACGGTGGCAAGGGCGAGAGCGTCTGGCTGGGCTGGTTCCTGCACAGTAGTCTGACACAGTTTGCCACAGTGGCATCCGAACGCGGCAAACCGAATCAGGCCACACGCTGGTTGCGTCATGCTGACGCGCTCAAAATTGCGCTTGATGCAGCGTGGGACGGTGCCTGGTATCGACGTGCCTATTTCGACGACGGCACGCCGCTGGGTGCCGCGTCCAGCTCAGAATGCCGCATTGATTCCATTGCACAGACATGGGCCGTACTGTCCGGCGCGGCATATCCAGGGCGCGCCCATGAGGCCATGCAATCGGTTGCGCAACATCTGATCCGGACTGCCGATGAACTCGTACTATTATTCACGCCGCCGTTTGACAAGACTCCGCTCGACCCCGGCTACATCAAGGGTTATCTGCCGGGCGTACGCGAGAATGGCGGGCAGTACACGCATGCGGCCGTCTGGTGCGTGATGGCCTATGCCACGCTGGGCGATGGTGCGAAGGCAACTGAGCTGTTTAGTTTGCTCAACCCGGTTAATCATGCTGCCTCGCGCGCTGGTGTCCATATTTATAAAGTGGAACCTTATGTACTGGCGGCGGACATTTACGCCGTAGCCCCGCACACCGGACGCGGCGGCTGGACCTGGTATACCGGTTCTGCGGGCTGGATGTATCGGGCCGGCCTCGAGGCAATTCTGGGCGTGCGCAAGCGCGGGCAAAATCTTGAGATAAACCCGTGTATTCCACCGGGCTGGCGCGGATTTAAAATTGACTATCGGCATGGCAGCGCGCGCTATGAAATCACCGTTGATAACCCAAACGGCGTTGCTCAAGGTGTTGCACGCATCGAGCTGGACGGGGAGGTATTGAACGCAGCAGCACCATTGCTGCCACTGACGGATGACGGGCAACTGCATCATGTGAACGTACTACTCGGGTAAGATGCAATACGTATTTTATTTTTTTACGAGCCGAGCGAATTATGAAGGCCGGTTATGATAGTGGCCAACACGTGCTGCTGGCGTACCACACATCGAAGAGGTGAATTTTATGGGCGCGCATTACCTCCTACGCGGCTTTAAGCTTATCTTACAACCCGGTCTGCGCCGCTTTGTAATCATGCCGCTGTTGGTAAATACGCTTATTTTTGTCCTGCTGATCGGACTGGGGATTAATCAGTTCGACCGGCTGACCAACTGGATGCTGGCATTTTTACCAGCCTGGATGAACTGGCTTGAATGGCTGCTCTGGCCGCTATTTGCGCTGCTCACATTAGTATTTAGTTTTTTCAGTTTTTCGCTGATCGCAAATTTAATTGGCGCACCGTTTAATGGCGTGCTGGCCGAAGCGGTTGAACAACACCTGACCGGCCGTAAAATTGAAAATCAGCCGTTGCTAAAAACCCTGCTTCAACTCGTGCCAATGTTGTTCAGGGAGTTGTTGAAGATTGTGTATTTTTTGCTGTGGGCCGTACCCTTTCTGATTCTTTTTTTGATCCCCGGTATCAATCTCTTTGCACCGTTTTTGTGGATGCTGTTTAGCGCCTGGATGCTGGCCCTGCAATATCTCGATTACCCGATGGGCAATCATGGCCTGTCGTTCGCCGAACAGCGTAAAAAATTACGCGACAGGCGTTTTAATTCGCTTGGCTTCGGTGGCGCTACCCTGCTCGCCACGTTGATTCCTGTCGTCAACTTTCTGGTGATGCCCGCCGCCGTTGCGGGTGCCACGATTATGTGGGTCGAATTGTTTGACAAACCTGTTACGCAGGTCAGGATTTAACTGCAAGGTCAGCCAGCAGCGAGTTAGCGTGGATATGTTTTAACAGCTCCAGATTTAAATAATTAAATCCATTTACATCCCCACCATTCAACACGGAAAATGGCTGTCCGGGTTCGCCCATATGATCAACCACCAGCGCTGCCTCTGAAAAATTCTGATTGCAGGTGTAATCATTAATTGTAATCACCGTTTTAAGTCCAGCTTGGCGTGCGGAAATCAGGCCGTTTTCTGAATCTTCAATGGCAAGGCATTGATCCTGTCGCAAACCCATCTTCTGCAATGTGTACTGATAAATATCCGGCGCGGGTTTTTTGACGGGTACGATCTCGCCCGCCGCTATAACCTCAAACCACGACTCGGGAATGGGCGGCACACTATGCTCCAACAGGGCGGTAATATTCGCAGGCGTTGTGGTGGTGGCAATAGCTAAGCGCACGCCCTTGCTACGCGTCTCTTCCAAAATTCGCTTAACGCCGGTGCGCAGCGGAATCATGCCTTGCGCAAGCATATCGGTATAATGCCGTGTCTTATCCGTATGCAGCTGCTTAATAAAGCCGTCGAGATCGGCAGGCCTCTGGAAAGTTGTATTGTAATAGTCCAGGTAATAGCGAATACGTTCCTTGCCGCCCGTCACCTTCAATAATTCGCCATATAAAGGAACCGTCCAACTCCAATCCACGCCCGCTGCGGCAAACGCTCGGTTAAATGCAACGCGATGACCATCGCGCTCGGTATCGGCCAGTGTGCCATCGACATCAAAAATCAGTGCGTCCAGCGTACTCATAAGATTAAACATTCCTTTCATCAAGAGATAACTTAGAGAGATGTAACTATTTCATTTTTATGAAAATGAAAACTGCGGCTACTCTACCAGATTCACAATATTTATTGCGTTGACGGCGTGATTATTGTATAAATACCAATTTATTTTTGTTGCATTTAGCAGGAGACGGAGATGTCTGTAACAAAAATTAATGCTTCAAAGCCCAGCGCATTAGACTTCATTCCCTACAAGGAAAAGAAGGGTGAAGGTTACATGAGCGATAAACAGATTGAGCATTTTCGCAAGATACTGCTTGCCTGGAAACGCGATTTGATGGAAGAAGTGGATCGCACCGTGCATACCATGCAGGATGAGGCCATTAACTACCCGGATCCAAATGACCGCGCCAGCCAGGAATCGGAGATTACCATGGAACTGCGTGCTCGCGACAGGGAACGCAAACTCATCAAGAAGATTGATGAATCCTTGGCAAATCTCGACCTGGGTGAATATGGTTATTGCGAGGTCTGCGGGATCGAAATAGGTATTCGCCGCCTGGAGGCCCGTCCCACGGCCAGCCAATGTATCGATTGTAAAATCCTGGACGAAATCCGCGAAAAACAGATGGTATAAAACGCTTGGCCGCAGGGCAAGCATGTCCAGTCTGTTAAAGATTCAAGACGTGAATTTCGTTCTGTTGGATGGTGTACAAGGTTTCGGCTGAGGGCTTGGGCTTTATTAACAGTAAGCTTTTTATCAATCAAGGTATAACACCATTACGCCGTAAATTCCTTCGTTTATTCAACAGCGGATCCAAGCGAATAGACAGTGCATTCCTCGTGAATGCGCAAGCGGTTAGCGGTGGCAAAATTTAAAATGTACTCGTAGGCCGCCGGGTCTTTTTCGTTTAAAGCCTGGTCCACGATAAGACATTTCTCGCCATTGATCATGCCGGGCTGTGCCTTCTTTGAATACTGTAAGCGGTGATCAGGCCCAAAAATAGCCAGCGATGTCGAGATACGCTCTATCCAGTCACTGGGCCGAAATTTTCCACCGTCTTCATTAACACTCTCAATAACCAGTTTACATTCTTTATTCAACGACCATCTCCCACGCTTGTTTTCCTGTATGCCAGAGTGACTGCAAGTCTTATACCTGCCAGCTAAAGAAATAACGCCGGTTCATCACCCTTACGTCCTCTAGCATTATATTAGACTAAGTATAAATTAATTTGTTCATTGCCCAACAATCAGGCTTGCAGATATTTACTCAGTGCTCGGGAGATAAGCGGCTCAAAGCTTGTCCTGATAAACGACTATTTTCGTTTCTGCCTTTAATTCATTAACAAAATTACGGTACTCGTCCTCCGCCCGGGTACGCTGAAGTTCGCGGCGCAATGCCAGACGACCAGCGGCATCCATGGCCGTTGGGCTGCCTTCTTTTACCGCATAGACGGCAATAACGGCGTAATCCCCGGAGTCTAAGGGCTGACCGCCTACTGCCGGGGAATTTTTGACAGCTTTGCCTGGCTTGGGCAAGGCAAAGGCCGCACTTGCGATGGCAGCGGGAATTTTTTCATTAGCAGGCTCGCGCCCCACCAGCACCGGTTTGATCCATTCCACCTGATATTCCTTGGCGATTGTTTGCGGGTCTTCGCCTTTGTTAAGGCGCGCTTGAATTAATTCCCCAGCAGCCTGCGCCTTGCTTTGCGCAATATTAGTGCGCAACCGTTCGGTTATCGCCTGACGCTCCTGTTCCAAGGTGCGCGCGGACGCTGTCTTGTGTTCTTTGACCCGCAGTACCACCAGATGATTTTCGCCTAGTTCGATAGGTTCGCTGTTGTAGCCCTGATTTAAGGCCTCATCGCTAAAGGCCGCGTTAATAACTTTTGCCTGGCTGGTAATGCTGTCCGCACCGCCTTTACGACTAAAGAAACCCGTCGTCTTGACCGGCAAACCAAGTTCCCTGGCGGCAACCGTTAAGGTGTCGGGATTTTCATAAACAAAATTAGTTAACGGCTCTGATTTTTCAAAGAATTGATCCTGACCCTTACGTTGCTGATACTCCTTCTCCAATTCGGCACGCACCTCTTGAAATGATTTGATTGAGGCAGGCTTGATCTGCGTCACCTTAAGGATATGAAAACCGGCAGGACTCTTTACAGGCTGACTCACCTCGTTAAGCTTTAAGGTAGATAACGCCAACTCAACCGCGGGATCTAAACTTCCTTTGGCAACGAAACCCAGATCACCGCCACTGCCAGCCGTTGCCATATCTTTAGAAAATTCCTGGGCCAGCTTGGCGAAATCCTCACCAGCCTGCAAACGTTTACGCAGATCATCCGCCTTGGTCGAGGCGGCAGCGAGCGCTGTCTCATCCGAGGTTTTTTCCGGTGCAATTACTATTTGACTGGCGCGTCGCTGTTCTTCCACAGCAAAATTTGCGCGCTGTTCTTCATAGAGTTTATGCAATTCCTGCTCATCGGCTTTAATATTCTTTGCCAGATCACTCGCGGAAAGCTCAATGTATTCGATGCTGACCTGTTCCGGATTTACGAACGTACTGCGCCGCTCTTCGAAGTATTGTTTAATCGCAGTCTCATCAACCGTTACCTGTTTTTCGAAATTTTTCCAGGGGACTATTAAATAGCCAACCTCACGCTGCTGATTCTTGAGGCGGATGGCCTCATCGAGTTCACCTTGCGTCACCATGGCCATGCTGGTGATGCCCGCAGTAAGTTGCTCTTTAAGAAAACTATCGCGCACACTGGCCTCGGCCTTGCCAGGCGTCAAACCCAGTCGGCGCAATTGTTCCAGGAAATTTGCCCGGGAAAACTGACCATTCTTCTGGAATTCCGGCATCGATTGGATGCGGCGGGCAAGCTCTGCATTGCTAATCCGCAATCCCATCTCGCCGATGGATTGTCCGATCACTTCATTTGCAACCAGGCCATCAATAACACTCTGCTTTAGCTTTGCATCGTCCAATAAAGCCGAGTTATTCCCCAACAAGGAGCGCATGCGCTGGCGTTGCTGTTCGTAGGCCTGCTGGAATTCATTCTGGCTGATGTCAGTCCCGCCAATTCGGGCAACCTCTACATCGCCGGCATTGCCAAGATAACTTTGGATGCCCCACAGGGCGAAGGGAATAACGATTAAACCGATGATGATCCATGCCAGCCAACCGTGGGCACGATCTCTAATGGATTGAAGCATGGTAGCTAAGCCTCTAACAAATCTTATAGACGCCTGATCTATTTCTTCTTGGAAATTCAAATAAGCGGCTAAAAAAATAAGGGCGCATCACTGGAAGCGCCCTAACGTCATTGTCACTAATGGAAAGACCATCATTAAATTATTTGGTTGATTTGTGCAATCGAGAGTCGCGCCTCCCAAAAGGGGCGCACTGACAATACGCAAATCCAGGCAACTAATGTTGGCGGAGTGGACGGGACTCGAACCCGCGACCCCCTGCGTGACAGGCAGGTATTCTAACCAACTGAACTACCACTCCTGCGGCGCGCGTATTACTACTGGTGGGTGCTGAGGGGCTCGAACCCCCGACATTCGCCGTGTAAAGGCGACGCTCTACCAACTGAGCTAAGCACCCAGCTGACTAATCAGTTTACGGCATCCTTAAGGGCTTTGCCAGCTTTGAAGGCGGGGATTTTCGAGGCCTTAATCTTGATAGCATCGCCGGTGCGCGGATTACGCCCGGTGCGAGCAGCGCGCTTGCGAACCAGGAAGGTGCCGAACCCGACCAGGGTTACCTGATCACCTTTCTTTAAGGCCTTGGTGAGGGCGGCGATCATAGCGTCGAGCGCGCGACCGGAGGTAGCCTTGGATACATCGGCTGAATTGGCAATGGCATCAATTAATTCGGATTTATTCACTTTTTTCTCCCCTGATGGTTTATGAAATTAACTCGTGGTTGCGCTAGACACATTCGCTGTCGGCTTTTATACCAACTGCCTGAAACCCATGTCAAGTAAAATGCCGGATGATTTTTATTCTCGCAAACCTTTGCAGGCTTATGTTTCAGTAAGGACGGGCCTTTACTCTACGTCAATTTGCGCCGCCAGCAGACTCGTAGGTGCGTGTGATCACCGAAATCGTTTGTCGATAAAGCCAATAAAGTCATGGAGCTGCCTAATGAGTCGTCAGTGGATTATCCTGATTTGGCTCAACCGGCTTTTCAAGTTCGCCGTCGCCAATCCCGCCCGTCACCTGCTGAGACTCGGGCTGTTGCACCAAGGCGATCTGTAACACCTCGTCGATCCATTTAGCCGAGCGGATGTCAAGACTATTGAGAATATTTTTAGGTATCTCGATAAGGTCGCGCCGATTCTCATGCGGAATAATGACCGTGGCAATGCCGCCACGATGGGCGGCAAGCAGCTTTTCCTTAAGCCCGCCGATCGGCAAGACTTCGCCACGCAGGGTAATTTCCCCGGTCATGGCCACGTCAGCGCGCACCGGAATCCCTGTCAACGCGGATACTAACGCAGTGCACATGCCGACGCCGGCGCTAGGTCCATCTTTAGGCGTCGCGCCTTCGGGTACGTGAATATGCACATCATGCTTCTGATAAAAATCCGGATTAAGACCCAGCACGGCGGCCCGACTGCGCACCACGCTCATGGCGGCCTGGATGGATTCCTGCATGACGTCGCCTAGTTGCCCGGTGATCGTCAGCTTGCCCTTACCGGGCACTACAGCGGCCTCAATGGTGAGCAGTTCACCGCCAACCTCGGTCCAAGCCAGGCCGGTGACCTGACCCACCTGATCGCGCTCCTCGGCACGCCCGTAACGAAAGCGCTGCACACCAAGATATTTTTCCAGCTGACGCGGACCGACAACTATTTTCTTTTTACCGGGCTTGAGCAGTATTTCCTTCACGACCTTGCGGCAAATCTTCGAAATTTCGCGCTCGAGATTGCGCACACCGGCCTCGCGCGTGTAAAAGCGCACAATATCACGCACCGCACCCTCGGCAATGGAAATCTCCGTCTCCTTCAAACCATTATTAGTGATTTGTTTAGGCACCAGATAGCGCATGGCAATGTTAATCTTTTCGTCTTCGGTATAACCCGAGATACGAATAACCTCCATGCGATCCAGCAGCGGGCCAGGAATGTTGAGGGTATTTGCCGTGCAGACAAACATCACGCCCGAGAGATCATAGTCCACTTCCAGATAGTGATCGCTAAATGCGTGGTTTTGTTCAGGGTCCAGTACCTCAAGCAAGGCCGATGAGGGATCACCGCGAAAGTCCATGGCAATCTTATCCACCTCGTCAAGCAGAAATAGTGGGTTGCGCGTGCCGATCTTGGCCATGTTCTGAATAATTTTGCCGGGCATCGAGCCGATGTAGGTGCGACGATGGCCGCGAATCTCCGCTTCATCGCGCACACCGCCCAGCGCCATGCGCACAAACTTGCGATTGGTGGCGCGCGCGATGGATTGACCCAGCGAGGTTTTACCCACACCCGGCGGCCCTACCAGGCACAGCACCGGGCCTTTGAGCTTGTTGACGCGCTGCTGCACCGCCAAGTACTCAAGTATGCGTTCCTTAACCTTCTCAAGGCCGTAGTGGTCCGCCTCAAGGATTTGTTCAGCCTTGGCCAGATCACGCAAAACCTTGCTCTGTTTTTTCCAGGGGACACTCACCACCCAGTCTATATAATTGCGTACTACAGTCGCCTCAGCGGACATCGGCGACATCATCTTGAGCTTGTTCAACTCTGCGCTTACCTTGGTCTTTGCCTCTTTAGACATGCCCGCCTTTTCGATCTTCTGCGCCAGCTCCTCGACCTCGTTTGGTGCCTCGTCAAGCTCACCAAGCTCCTTCTGAATGGCCTTCATTTGCTCATTAAGAAAATACTCGCGCTGATTCTTTTCCATCTGGCGTTTGACACGGCCCCGGATGCGCTTCTCTACTTGAAGCAGGTCGATCTCGGATTCCATGATGCCCATCAAATGTTCAAGACGCGTGCGTACATCATCCATTTCCAGAATGGCCTGCTTTTCGTCAAGCTTTAATGTCATGTGCGCGGCAACGGTGTCGGCCAGGCGCCCGGGTTCATCAATGCTGGCCAAGGCCGATAGAATTTCCGGCGGGAGTTTTTTATTGAGTTTCACATACTGATCGAAATGCGTCAGCACCGATCGTGTCAAGGCCTCGATCTCGCGCTCGTCAACCGGCGTAGGCGTAAAGCTCACGACCTCGGCAGTCAGATAATCCTGCACGCCGATAAAATTTACGATGCGCGCGCGCTCGGTGCCCTCGACCAGAACCTTAATCGTTCCATCGGGCAGCTTGAGCAATTGCAAAATACTGGAGAGGGTGCCCACGCGATAGATATCATCGACTTGTGGATCGTCAAGAGCCGCGCTCTTTTGCGAGACCAGAAGAATTTGTTTATTGCCCTCCATGGCGGCTTCCAGAGCCTTGATGGATTTTTCGCGGCCGACAAACAGCGGAATAACCATATGTGGATAGACAACCACATCGCGCAGCGGCAGTACCGGCGTCAACATCAGCTGGTCGTCTCGTACATCAGGTATATTTTCTGGGTCCATTAGGCATCTCTAGTTCGAAGGTTAATGAGTCCACAGGATAATCATTGGACTAGTCCTGCCTCATACATGGGGATGCACGTTATGTAAATCAAGAAACCCCGATGAGAATACTCAGGGTCATGCTAGAGTCATGCCAGAATAACGGTGGTAATGTAAGACTAATCCGACGCGACGCGCTGCTGATCGCCGCCCTCGAAGATCATCAGCGGTTCGGATTGCCCGTTGATAACTCCGGCATCCACCACCACCTTGCTCACATTCGACATGGACGGAAGATCGTACATGGTGTCGAGCAATACCCGCTCCAGAATCGAGCGCAGGCCGCGTGCGCCGGTCTTGCGTTCCATTGCCTTGTGCGCAACCGCACGCAGGGCATCGTCACGGAATTCAATACCGCTGCCTTCCATCTCGAACAATTTAGTGTATTGCTTGGTGATGGCATTCTTGGGTTCAGTGAGGATGCGCATCAAGGCCTCTTCATCGAGTTCGTCCAGCGTTGCAATGACCGGCAAGCGGCCCACGAACTCGGGTATCAAGCCATACTTGATAAGATCTTCCGGCTCGACCGTGTGCAGTATTTCGTTTGCGCTTTTTTTGTCGGTCTTGCTCTTGATCTCGGCGGAGAAACCAATACCGCCCTTTTCCGAACGGTCGCGGATGATTTTGTCCAGACCGGAAAACGCACCACCGCAGATGAATAGCATATTGCGCGTATTGACCTGCAAAAATTCCTGCTGTGGATGCTTACGCCCACCTTGCGGAGGCACCGAGGCGATCGTGCCTTCAATGAGTTTGAGCAGTGCCTGCTGCACGCCTTCACCGGACACATCGCGCGTGATGGACGGGTTATCGGACTTGCGCGAGATCTTATCGATTTCATCAATATAGATAATGCCGGTCTGGGCCTTTTCAACGTCGTATTCGGCCTTTTGCAACAGTTTTTGGATGATGTTCTCGACGTCCTCGCCGACATATCCAGCCTCGGTCAGCGTGGTCGCATCGGCAATCGTGAACGGCACATTGAGCAGGCGCGCGAGCGTTTCAGCGAGCAGCGTCTTGCCGGAACCTGTGGGGCCGATCAGCAGGATGTTGCTCTTGGAAAGCTCGACATCGTCCTTTTTCTGCGAGACTTCGAGGCGTTTGTAGTGATTGTAAACGGCGACTGCCAGCACCTTCTTCGCGCCGGTCTGGCCGATAACGTATTCTCCGAGGATCTGCTTGATCTCGTGCGGTGTGGGCACCTTGTTGCCCTTGGCCGAGGCGTATTTCTCATGCACCTCTTCGCGGATGATGTCATTGCAAAGCTCGACGCACTCATCGCAGACATAAACGGAAGGGCCGGCAATCAGTTTACGTACCTCATGCTGGCTCTTTCCGCAAAAGGAGCAGTAGAGCAACTTGTCGCTACCGTCACCCTTGCCGTGCTTATCGTCAATCATGGCTTACCTCTTGAGATCCGTAATCGTATACTTTACGCAGCGAGCTTAATATGCCGCAATCCAATCTTATGATGCAATCTTCTAGCCGACTTTGAGTTGGCGTTCAGTAAGTACGGCATCAATCAATCCATACTCCACGGCAGCCTGACCACCCATAAAGTTGTCGCGGTCGGTATCGATCTGAATTCTGTCGAGTGCTTGACCCGTGTGTTTTGCCAGTATCTTGTTCAGGCGTTCGCGCACGGCCAGTATCTCGCGCGCGTGAATATCGATGTCCGTGGCCTGGCCCTGAAAGCCGCCCAGCGGCTGGTGAATCATCAGGCGTGCATGGGGTAAGCAGTAACGCTTACCAGCCGCGCCGCCCGCGAGCAATAAAGCGCCCATACTGGCCGCCTGGCCCGTGCACATGGTGCTCACATCAGGCTTGATGAATTGCATGGTGTCGTAGATCGCAAGACCCGCGCTCACCGAGCCGCCCGGCGAATTGATATATAGGTGAATATCCTTGTCGGGATTTTCCGATTCAAGAAATAATAATTGAGCAACCACCAGGTTGGCCATGTGATCTTCGACCTGGCCGACCATGAAGATCACCCTCTCTTTCAGAAGGCGTGAATAAATATCATACGCGCGCTCGCCGCGCGCGGACTGTTCAACCACCATCGGCACTAGGTTAGAACTCATGCCCGCAAATGGCGCGCCGTTGTACTGATTATCTGTCATAAGATTGATGTTTCCTTTAGGCTGCTGCGGATTGCTGAGGGTTCATCAATGCCTCGAAGGTGCTGGTGGTTACGTTTATCTGCGCTTGCCCCAGCACCACATCTACCACCTGATCTTCCAGTACCAGAGATTCAATCTGTCCCAATCGCTCGGGTGAACCATAATACCATTTCAGAACTTCCTCAGGATCTTCGTAGGTCGAGGCAATGCTATTAACCAGCTCACGCACCTTAGCGCCATCGACCTTGGTGCCGTTGGTCTTTATCAGGTCACCCATCAGCAGGCCCAAGGCCACTCGCCGACGCGCGGCAGGCTCGTAGATGGCCCTCTGCGTCGGCAAATCCAGCCCTTTCCTGCCCTGCGCAGTCAGTCTTTCACGGGTTTGCGATAATAATAATTCGGCCTCTTTATCGACCAGCGCCTTGGGCACATCAATGGGGTTTGCCACCAGCAACGCATCCATCACCTGCTGCTTGAGTTTTTGTTTGATCGCCTGATCCAGCTCGCGTTCCATATTAGCACGCACCTCGGTGCGCAATTCATCCATATCCCCGGATTCGACACCCAACGTGCGCGCGAATTCCGCATCAACTGCCGGCAACTCCGGTTCATACAGTGCGATAATTTTGACTGCGTAGTGAATGGCCTTGCCGGCACGCGCAGGATCGGAGAAATTCGCAGGAAAACTGTGCTCTATATCAAGCTCTTCGCCTGTTTTAGCGCCGATGAGTTTTTCTTCGATCTCCTTGGGCAGCATACCGTTGCCTAATACCACGGATGTCTGCTGGGAATGTTGTCCCTTGGCTGGCTCGTCCTCAATGCCCATTTTCAGATCAACCTGCAATTGATCACCCGGGCGTGCCTCGCGCTCTACCGGTGCCCAGGTCTGGCGCTGTTTGCGCAGCGTTTCGATCATTTTGTCCACGTCCGGCTTCGTGATCTGCGCGCTCGGCTTGTCGAAGGTCAAGGCATCTAAAGGGGCCAGTGCAATATCCGGATAAACCTCGAAGGTAGCGGTGTAACCCAGTCCTTTGTCGGGTTGTTCGTACAGGGTTTCAATTTTTGGACCGCCCGCAGGACGCAGCTTCTCCTGACTAACCGCGTCTTGGTAGCTGTCGCGAATCATGTCGCCGAGTACCTCCAGGCGCACCTTACCCGCATATTTACGCTCAAGCACGGTAAAGGGCACCTTGCCAGGACGGAAACCCGGCAGCTTGGCCTTGCCGGCCAGGGATTTGAGGCGGACTTTAACCTCCTGCTCAATATGCTCCGCAGGGACTTCAACGGTCATGCGGCGCTCCAGGCCGGTGGTGGTTTCAACTGAGACGTGCATCGTGTTTCCTCTTCGACTTGATAGGCCTGGCGGCCGTTGTTAGCGCGGGCAGGTAAAACTCAAAATAATGGTGCGAAAGGAGAGACTCGAACTCTCAAGGGTTGCCCCACTGGCACCTAAAACCAGCGCGTCTACCGATTTCGCCACTTTCGCAAATTGTGAATTCGTTCACACTGCCAAGGCAGAGCACCCTGCCTTACGCGGCACCGAAGACAGTTTGGATATTGTACAGGCTTGACGGCACGCACAAAAGCGCGGGTATGAAATACGTGACTGCGCGCGCGAAAAACTCCAGCGCAGACTTCAGGAAAATTTAATGGTTCGAATCTAACCAGGTCTTCCTGTCGTCCCTGCTATTTAACGCAAGCCCGCGCGCCAGCCTCGGCAGGTCGCCGGTGATTCCCATGGCGCGACGCATGATCAGGTTCTTGAGCGGTGTGGTGGCATTCGTAACCCGCAGTCCCCAATGACGCAATTGGCGCACGGGCGCGTACGGACTGCTAAATAATTGTTTGAGCGTCTCCAGCGCGGCAACCATAGCCATATTATCGCCCTTGCGCCAGCGCTCGTAGCGACGCAAGGTGCTCACTGCGCCTACATCTGTTTTCTTTGCGGCTGCCTCGCTCAACAACTGCGCCAGCACGGCGGCATCCGCCAAACCCAGATTGACACCCTGCCCCGCCATCGGGTGCAGGGTGTGCGCGGCATCACCGATCAGGGCAAGGCGGGCTTGTACATACTGATCCGCGTGAATCAGCCGCAACGGGAAGGCTGCGCGCGGACCCACACTTTCGATACCTCCCAAACCTTTATCCGGGTCTGCCAAGTCTTGCTGCAAGCCGAGGGCGTTTTGTAATTCGGCTCTGAAATGTGTGTCATCCAGGCTCAAAAGATGCGCGGCACGTTCCGGCGGAAGCGACCAGACAATTGACGTGTAATTATCCGTGAGTGGCAAAAAGGCCAGCGGGCCATCCGGCAGGAAGCGTTGCCAGGCCGTCTGCCGGTGAGATCGTGTGGTCTTGACGGATGCCACAATAGCGGTCTGCCGGTAATCACGGCCGTGCGTAGTAATCCCAGCCAGTTCGCGTATCAGGGAATCGGGGCCGTCCGCGCCGACCAGCAGACGCGCCCGTAGCTGTTGATTGTCCTCGGTATGTACGCTGATGTATTCATTGCAGCGATCAATAGCGGTGATACGTGTCGAATTCAGCCACTCGATATTGGAAAATTCTTGGCAGCGCGCGTACAAGGCCATCTGGATAACGCGGTTTTCGACAATATAACCCAGTGTATCGGCACCCACATCGGCGCTGTCAAAGTGAATCGCACCGGGGCTGTTTGCGTCCCAGACATGCATCTCACGAAAGGGGCTGACGCGCTCCGCAACCATGCGTTGCCAGACGCCCAGGGTCTCGAAGATGCGCATGGAGCCGAGGGTAATGGCGCTTACGCGCAGGTCGCGGCTATCCAGGGGCCAGGCGGCGGGCGCTGCGTGGGCCTCGATCACGGCGACACGTAGCGCGCTGTTGCCCAAGGCACACGCCAGCGTGGCACCGGCCATGCCGCCGCCGGCGACAATCACGTCATAACAGGATTCTGGGCTTGTTATCATCGCAAGGCTTAAGTCGCTCGTGGCAGGTTAAAGGGGCAGGCGCTAACTGGAAATTATGCATCAGCGGTATTCTTGTATGGTGGAGTTTGCCCCGCACCCGCGTCAAGAAACTTATGCCTGCCGCGCGCGCTGCATGGCCCGCTGTTGCGCTGGCTGTTGTGCTGTTAGCGGGCAGTCATTAGACTTGCCGACATTCAAGCCGCCATGCTAGCGAAACCTTCATGCCTGTTACCATCCCCGCCGATTCCGTCGGTCTGACCACCGCACAGACCCAGGTCTTCACCGAGCCGCTGGCGCTAGAGTGCGGGCGCAGCCTGGCATCCTACGAACTCATTTATGAGACCTACGGGACGCTGAATGCCGAGCGCAGCAACGCTATTTTGCTGTGCCATGCCTTGAGCGGCGATCATCATGCAGCGGGCTATCGGGGCCTTGAGGATAAAAAGCCGGGCTGGTGGGATGCCTGCGTCGGGCCGGGCAAGCCTATCGATTCGAACCGTTTTTTCATCGTGTGCCTGAACAATCTCGGCGGTTGCAACGGCTCGACGGGGCCGACCTCCATCAACCCGGACACCAGCAAACCGTACGGCCCGGATTTTCCCGTGGTCACGGTCAAGGATTGGGTCAACAGTCAGGCGCGCCTCGCCGCGACCTTGGGAATAGAACAATGGGCCGCGGTCATCGGCGGTAGCCTGGGCGGCATGCAGGCCCTGCAATGGGCTATCGATTATCCGGACGCCCTGCGCCATGCGATCGTGATTGCCGCCGCCTCGAAGCTGTCTGCGCAGAATATCGCCTTTAACGAAGTCGCCCGCCAGGCGATCATGTCAGACCCGGAGTTTTTTGCCGGGCGTTATTACGAACACGGCGTGGTGCCACGGCGCGGACTCATGCTGGCGCGCATGCTCGGCCATATCACCTATCTTTCCGACGATGCGATGGGCGCAAAGTTCGGCCGCGAACTGCGCGAGGACAAGCTGAATTTCAGCTTCGATGTGGAATTCCAGGTGCAGAGTTATCTGCGTCATCAGGGCCAGGCATTTGTAGAACGCTTTGACGCCAACACCTATTTATTAATGACCAAGGTCCTGGATTACTTTGACCCGGCGAGCGGCCACAATCACGATCTATCCGCCGCGTTTCAACCGGTCAAGGCGCGCTTTTTGGTGATGTCCTTCACCAGCGATTGGCGTTTCTCCCCGGCGCGCTCGCACGAAATCGTCAAGGCCCTGCAGGACAACGGCCGCGACGTGAGCTACGCGGAGATCGTGTCGGCGGACGGGCACGATGCCTTCCTGATGCCCATCCCCACCTATATGGAAATCCTGCGCGCGTACCTGCAACGTGTCGCGGACGAGGTGGGCGCATGAGCTTGCGGCCCGATCTCGAGATCATCGGCGAGTGGATCGCGCCGCACAGCCGTGTGCTGGACCTGGGCTGTGGCGATGGCACATTGCTCAGCCGCCTGCGCGCGACACGCCAGGTGACCGGCTACGGCCTGGAGATCGACAGCGCGAACATCGTCAAGTGCATCAAGGCGGGCGTCAGTGTGATCCAGACCGACCTCGACGCCGGGCTGTCCGATTTCGACGCCAATTCTTTCGATTACGTGATCATGTCGCAGACCCTGCAGGCCGTGTATTACCCGGAGCGCCTGCTCGACGAGATGTTGCGCGTGGGCCGTGAGGGCATCGTGACCTTCCCGAATTTCGGGCATTGGCAGTGCCGCCTGCAACTGACCCTGGGCGGGCATATGCCGGTCTCGCGCACCCTGCCCAGCGAGTGGTATAACACACCCAATATCCACCTGTGCACCTTGCAGGATTTCGAACGGCTGTGCCGTAAAAAAGGCATCGCGATCCTGGAGCGCACGGTGGTCGATCATGCGCATCGCACCAGTCTGGGTATGCGTCTGTGGCCGAATCTGCTGGGCGAGATCGCCCTCTATCGCTTTCAACGTCAGTCCTGATAAGGATCAATATGGCCCTGGAAACCCCGCAAAAATTACTCAAATCGAAGATGTTCTGGGTCGGCATCCTGTACTTCGCGCAAGGCTTTCCGCTGGGTATTTTTTACGAGATATTTCCCGTGTATTTCCGCCAGCAAGGCGTCGAACTCAAAGACATCGGCCTACTGAGTCTACTCGGCCTGGCCTGGACGCTGAAATTCCTGTGGGCGCCGGCCGTCGATCATTATCGCCACCACCGGCTGTGGATGTTGACGGCGAATCTGTTGATGGGCTTGGTGATGATATTTTTCGCGATCACCGCCGGATTCGGCCCCTGGGTGTGGGTCGCCATCGGCTGCTTCACGCTATTTTCCGCCACCAACGATATCGCCATCGACGGCTATACCATCGAGTTATTGAAGAAGAACGAGATGGGTTTCGCCAACGGGCTGCGCATCGGGTTTTATCGCGTCGGCATGCTCGCCTCGGGCGTGATTCTGATACTCAGCGATTATCTGCGCTGGAGCGGCGCGTACATTACGGCGGCCGTGATGCTGGGGCTGGTGGGCTTGGTCTGCCTGACTGCGCCCAGAGAAAAAGATTATGTGCGGGAAAAGTCCCTGGGCCTGGGGCGCGAACTCAAGGCGCTGTTCCTGCAGCCCACGGCGTTGGGGGCCATTTTGCTCTTTCTACTGGGCTGCGTGTGGCTGATCAACCGTACCACGAAATGGTCGGAGACGATGCCCAATTTCTGGTGGCTGGCGTTTGGCGTAGCGGCCGTGATTATGGGCATCGGCCTTGTAATCGCCGCGCGGCGCGCAACACCACCCGCCGAAACCACCCGAATCACGCAGGGTCCGATGTTCGGCACCTTGATGGCTATGCTGCAACGCCCTTATATCATTCCAGTGATTATCTTCATCCTGATCTTCAAACTGGCCGACAGTTCGATGGGCTTTATGATCAAGCCGTTCTGGGTGGACTCGGGGTTTACCGCGACGCAGATCGGGCTGGTCTCGGTGAATATTGGTCTGGTGCTGTCCATCGCCGGCGGCATTGCGGGCGGCTGGTTTACCGATAGAGTGGGAATTTTTAAGGCCTTGTGGATATTGGGTCTGCTGCAAGCCGTGTCGAATCTAGGCTATGCCTTCGTCGCCTCGATTATTCCCGAGGCCGCGCCCGGCGCTGCAATTTTATTGGAGCACAAGCTGCTGATCTACGGCGCAAGCGCCTTGGAGTCGTTCACCGGCGGCCTCGGCACCGCGGCGTTTCTGGCCTTTCTCATGGCCATCGTGAATAAAAAACACTCGGCCACCGAATACGCGCTGCTGTCCTCAGTCTTTGCCTTGAGCCGTTCATTTGCCGGCTGGGCCGGCGGCTACGGCGCGGATATGATGGGTTATGCGCCGTATTTCCTGCTCACCTTCTTTCTGGCCTTTCCCGCGTACCTGTTACTGCCCTGGGTTAAAAAGATGCTGAACTATGCAGGTTCGCAAAAAGACTGGGGGCAGAATTAATTTGCCGCTGATCTTCAAAACCAGTAAGCGAACAGGCTGCTGAACTGCTCACTTACCCGCTCCCAGAGCGGGCGCTGCTGCCATTTTTGCGGCGTTATCGCCTGTGCCTGCTGCTGATCCGACTGAAATAACGCCTCCATCTGCCGGCCGAAATTGCGACCCAGGATAACGGCGTTGACCTCATTGTTATGCAGGAAACTGCGGTAATCCAGATTGCTAGAACCTACCGTTGACCACATGCCATCGACGACCGCCGTCTTGGCATGCACAAAGGCATCGGAACGCTCATAAAGTTTGATGCCCGCCTGAAGCAATTCAGCATAATGGGAGCGCGATCCGTAAAACATGATGCGCGAATCACTAAAACCCGGCAATAGAATGCGTACATCCGCGCCGCGCCGCGCCGTGGCTTTTAGGGTATCGATAAATTTATCATCGGGCGAAAAATAGGCCTGTGTCACCCACACGCGTGAGCGCGCCTGCGCAATCGCGGCCAGATAGGCCTCGTAAATATCGTAATCTTCTTCGCCGCCGGTGCTGGCAACAACCCGCACCAAGTCCTGGCCTGCCTTGTCGAGCGGCGGAAAGTTATTGGACTGGGTGCTGACATCCTTGCCACCCTCTGCCCAGGTACGCAGAAACAGCTTCTGGAATTCAGCAACGGCAGGCCCGGTGATCTGCACCTGGGTATCACGCCAACCCGTCTCAATATCGCCATGTCTGGCTCTGCCGGAAGACGAACTGCTTGAATAAACATTGCTGATATTGATGCCGCCCGTGAAGGCGATGTTGCCATCGACGATGAGAATCTTGCGATGATCGCGCTGATTGACCAGCCAGATGCGCGGATCTACCGGGTGAAATTCATGGATCAGCACACCAGCAGCGCGTAGCCGATCAAAATATTCGACCGAACTGTCGATACTGCCCAGACTGTCGTAAATAATCTTGACCTCAACACCGGCGGCGCGGCGCTCCAGGAGAAGACCGGCGAGCCGTTGTCCGACCTCATCGTCAGCGAGGATATAGGTTTCCAGATGTATGTGATCCCTGGCCTTGCTGATGGCATCGAACATTGCCTTATAGGTTGCCGGGCCATCGACCAGCAGCTTGACGTCATTATCGGCAACCAGCGGCCCGCCGACTATCGCCTGCTCGACCTGCACAATCCGTTTAAGATGTTCCTCATCGTCGTCATCGCCCACTGCGCGCTCGACAATCTTCTCACCCTCCTTTGCGCTGGTCTTGCCGTCAGCATCCTTGACGTTCAAAGTATCCGTTGCCTGCGCGCCTTCGCTTAGCATCTCCTTGCTATCTGGCAAGGCGGCGCAGCCGGTGGTGGCCTGTAATAAGCTGAATGCCAGACAAAAGGAATACGGAAAGGTACGCTTTAGCGTCATTGTTGTTTGCCTCCTGAATTATAGCTACCGTCGTGCGTATCATGTGATGATATTAGCATCTTTATCAACGACCTGAAGAGTAAATCCAGCGCCCTTAGGGGAGCCTCATCAAAGCTCGTATGCATAGTCGATAATCAACGGCGCATGGTCGGAAAAACGTTCTGCCTTATAGATCGAAACAGCCCTGACCTTGTGCGCAAAAGCGGGCGTACTAATCTGATAATCTATGCGCCATCCGACATTCTTGGCCCAGGCCTGTCCGCGGTTTGACCACCAGGTATATTGCTCCGCCTCCTGATTCACCACCCGGAAGCAATCGGCGTAGCCATGGGTATCGAACACGCTGTCCAGCCAGGCGCGTTCCTCAGGCAGAAATCCCGAGTTTTTCTGATTTCCGCGCCAGTTTTTAAGATCGATATTTTTATGCGCGATGTTCCAGTCGCCGCAGATAATGTAGTCGCGCCCGTCGTTGCGCAGACCCTGCAATACGGGCAAGAAGCGCGCCAGAAAATCGAATTTGACGGTTTGCCGCTCGGCACTGGATGACCCCGAGGGCAGGTACAGCGAAATAACGCTCAAATTGCCAAAATCGGCGCGCAGATAACGGCCTTCAGCGTCCATATCCGGCCAGCCCAGCCCGGCCGTTACCTTATCGGGTTCACGTTTGCAATAAATTGCCACGCCACTGTAGCCCTTCTTTTGCGCGTCGTGGAAATAACCGTAATAACCGGCCGGACTCAGGGTCTCTTCGGATAGCTGATGCTCCTGCGCCTTGGTCTCTTGCAGGCATATAACATCGGCATCCTGTGCCGCCATCCACGCAAAAAATCCCTTGCGTGCCGCAGAGCGAATGCCGTTAACGTTAATACTGATCACTCGCATGCCATGCCCTACCTTAAAATCCTCAGCGTAAAAGAAATTCATCGATGATGCACCTGCCGCATTGTGAGTTGCTTAGATCGAACGTTGCAGCGCCACTGGTTTCTAATTGTGACGATCACCACTACAATCATCTTCCCGCCACCCCACGATGACTATCATGCACGATTACCAACGCGAATTTATCGACCTTGCCATAGAGTGCGGTGCCTTGCGCTTTGGCCGGTTCACGCTCAAATCTGGCCGCATCAGTCCGTATTTTTTCAACAGTGGCCTGTTTAATTCAGGGGCGCGTCTGGCCCGCCTGGGCCGTTATTATGCAGCGGCCATTGAACAATCCGGGCTGGCCTACGACATGCTGTTCGGCCCGGCCTACAAGGGCATACCCCTGGTTGCGGCTGCCAGCATCGGGCTGGCCGAGGCTCACGGACGCGACGTGCCGTATGCGTTCAACCGCAAAGAAACCAAAGATCACGGCGAGGGCGGCATAGTAGTCGGGGCCGCTCTGAAGGGGCGGGTGCTGATTATTGATGATGTCATCACCGCCGGCACCTCGGTCGGCGAGTCGGTAGCGATTATTTCAGCCGCTGGCACCACCGCTGTCGGCGTGCTTATTGCCTTGGATCGTCAGGAACGCGGCAAGGGGGCAAGCTCTGCCTTTCAGGAAGTTGAAGGCCTCTATGGCATTACGGCCGTCAGCATTATTAACCTCAATAATTTGATTGAATATTTAACATCGTTGCGCGGCCGTGCACCAGAACTCGAACTCATATCTGCCTATCAAAAAGAATACGGGATTTGATCAAGGTACTTACCCGTACTCGTAACGGCCTTAATCCACTGGCCCGGTTTTTGCGTAATAACTTGAGTGCTTACGCCCGCTAATTTATAGTGCACGCTTACTCGACGAGGACAGTCCATGCTTGACGGTTTATTAAATCTTTCACTGTGGGGTTATGTTGCCGCCACCCTGCTCATCACCCACATCACCATCGCCAGTATCACCATCTTCCTGCACCGTCATCAGGCCCACCGTGCGCTCGATTTACATCCGATCGCCAGCCATTTTTTCCGCTTCTGGCTGTGGTTGACCACCGGCATGGAGACTAAGGCCTGGACGGCCATCCATCGCAAACATCACGCGAAATGCGAGACTGAGCAGGATCCGCACAGCCCGCAGATTCTGGGCATAAAAACGGTGCTGTTGCAGGGTTCCGAACTCTACCGCAAAGAGGCCAAGAATCAGCAGACCATAGAAAAATACGGCCACGGCACGCCCAACGATTGGCTGGAACGCAACATTTATGAGCGCCACAGCGCCAAGGGTGTTGTTCTTATGCTGGTGCTGAACCTGCTGTTATTCGGCCTGGCCGGCATCGCCATCTGGGGCATTCAGATGCTGTGGACGCCGGTTATGGCGGCGGGCATCATCAACGGCGTAGGTCATTGGTGGGGTTACCGTAACTATGAATGTCCGGACGCGGCCACCAACATCATCCCGTGGGGCATCCTGATCGGCGGCGAAGAGCTACACAACAATCACCACACCTTCGCCAGCTCCGCCAAGCTGTCCTCCAAAAAATGGGAATTCGACATCGGCTGGATGTACATACGTCTGCTGGAGATGGCCGGGCTGGCGCACGTTAAAAAGGTCGCGCCCAAGCCGGTCGTAATCCCCGCCAAACCTGCCGTTGATATGGACACGCTGAGCGCCTTGATCACCCACCGCTTCCGTGTCATGGCGAGCTATGGCAAAGAGGTCGTGGGACGCGTGTACAAGGAGGAATTACACAAGGCCGACAAGGCCTCTCATAACCTGCTCCGGCGTGCGCGCGCGCTGTTGATTCGCGAGGAATCACTAATGGACGACGAGGCCAGGCGCAAGCTGGAAACCGTGCTCAGCCACAGTCATACCCTGAACACCGTATACCAGTACAAACAACGTCTGCAGGAAATCTGGCAGCGCTCAACGGAGACCCAGGAAAATCTGTTGCACGCCCTGCAGGAGTGGTGCCGACAGGCCGAGGCCACCGGCATCAAGGCCTTGCAAGACTTCGCGCAGGGCCTGCGCGGGTATTCAATGCAAGCTGCCTGAATTTTTCCTTAACTGTCCAATAAAAAACCCGCCTGAGAGCGGGTTTTTTATTTTGCGAAGCATAAGCCAGGGTTATTTGATCTTGGCTTCCTTATACAGCACGTGCTGACGCACCACCGGATCGAATTTCTTGATCTCCATCTTTTCAGGCATGGTGCGCTTGTTTTTCGTGGTCGTGTAATAGTGGCCGGTGTTGGCGCTGGAAACGAGCTTGATTTTATCCCGCATGAATTTCTCCTAGACCTTTTCGCCACGACCGCGCAGGTCGGAGAGAATACGGTCGATGCCGTGTTTATCGATATTGCGCATGCCCTTCGAGCTGACACGCAGCCGCACCCAGCGATTCTCGCTCTCCACCCAGAAACGGTGTGTGTGCAGATTGGGCAGGAAGCGGCGGCGCGTCCTGTTATTAGCGTGCGAAACATTATTGCCGCTGACCGGACGCTTGCCGGTGACTTGACAGACTCGGGACATGATAAAACCTCTTGATAAGATTATTTTGCCAAACCGCCCGGCAATGGAACTGCGTTTTATATCATAAGCCGGCAAAAAGAGGCAAGAGAAAGATGCAATTAAATGCAGAACCACCTCTTTTCCCTTGCTTCTTATTTGTTTTTACAGCAAACCCCGTTCGGCAAACGATACGGTCTGCCCGTCGCCGATAATGAGGTGATCGAGCACGCGAATATCGACCAATGCCAGGGCGTCTTTCAAGCGCTGCGTGATGAATTCATCTGCGGCGCTCGGCTCGGCCACCCCGGACGGGTGATTGTGAGCCAGGATCACGGCGGCAGCATTATGCCCCAATGCGCGTTTAACAACCTCGCGCGGGTGCACGCTGGTGCCGTCGATGGTGCCGTGAAACAGCTCATCGAAACTGATAATACGATGCCGGTTATCCAGAAACAGACAGCCAAACACCTCGTGGGCATAGCCGCGCAGGCGCGCCGTCAGATAATCGCGCGTCTCGTCGGGATTGGACAGCGCATCACCGCGCGTGAGGGTCTCGCGCAAGTGGCGCCTACCCATCTCAAGCACGGCCTGAAGCTGAACATACTTGGCCGCGCCCAACCCAAGCCCGCTGCAAAATTGCTGGTAATCCGCATTCAGCAGGCCGCGCAGACTGCCAAATGTGGTTAACAATTCGCGCGCCAAATCGACCGCCGTCTTGCCTCGCACACCAGTGCGCAGAAAAATTGCCAACAACTCGGCATCGGACAAGGCAGCCGGGCCGTGTGCAAGCAAGCGTTCACGCGGGCGCTCATGGATCGGCCAATCAGTAATGGGCATGATTAAAATCCTTTGCTAGTCAGCAAGATGGGGGTAAACTTTAGCCCACCCAGGCCGTCCCCGCAATCCGGGCAGGCGCACAAGAGGTATAACATGCTTTTCACAATAGCTGTGTTCTCGCGCGAACACACAATAATAATATGAAAGCAGCGCTGCCTTTCAATGAACCGGACCGGCTGTCCGCCCTGAACGATTATTGCATCATGGATACCCCGCCGGAGGCCGTATTCGACGCCTTTACACGCCTGGCCGCGTATATCTGCGGCACCCCAATTGCCTTGGTATCGCTGATTGATGCGAATCGCCAGTGGTTCAAATCAAGAGTGGGCCTGGACGTGCACGAGACGCCGCGTGAAATTGCGTTTTGTGCCCACGCAATTTTGCAAACCGACACCCTGATTATCCCCGACACTCTGGCCGATGAGCGCTTTAAAGACAATCCGCTGGTAACCACCTTCCCGCATATCCGTTTTTATGCCGGCGTTCCGCTGACCAGTCCTGAAGGACATGCCCTAGGCACTCTCTGCGTCATTGATCGTATCCCCCGCCAACTGAGTGCTGAGCAGCTAGCAGCGCTGCGTGCCTTAGGTCATGAGGCCATGACACACCTCGAACTGCGGCGCAAGAATCTGGAGCTGGAGCCGCTGCGGGATCGACTTGAACTTATTCTGAACGAGGCCGGCGAAGGCATTTACGGCATGGACGCTCAGGGTAACACCAGCTTCGTCAGCCTCGCTGCCGCGCATATGCTGGGCTGGGAGGCACATGCGCTGATCGGAAAACCCCTGCACGAAACCATTCACCATTCCTATCACGATGGCGTGCCCTATCCGAAAGAGAGTTGCCCAATTCACACGGTACTGGCCGACCACAACACGCGCCGGGGACAGGACGAGGTATTCTGGCGTCAGGACGGGACGTCTTTCTTTGTGCAATATGTCTGCGCACCC
>JBDSOT010000092.1:0-8919 GCA_039914705.1 Gammaproteobacteria bacterium
CATGACTTCCGATGACCATGATGCCGCGATCAGCGCCGCTATTATTTCCATGGCGCACAGTCTCAAATTGAAGGTGATCGCCGAGGGCGTGGAAACCGAAGAGCAACTGGCCATGCTGTGTTTCCTGAAGTGCGATCAAATCCAGGGCCACCTATTCAGCAAACCAATGATGGCTGAGCATGTAATAGATGTATTGAATAAAGAATCGACTATGATCAAGAAATTTTTGAAACTCGGGAGGGGGGTGAAAACTACACAACGTCATAACTCTTCGACAGAACTTCAGCCCCCTTGATGGGAAAGGGGCTAGGGTGGGGGTGAAGTAGTTATTGAAGGTATCAGGCGTAGTGGCTGATCTTTCGGTCGCGTTTTCCGTAAGGAAGGTCTGAACAAATCTGTTTTCGTGATTCCCGCGCACGCGGGCATGACGACTTATACAAAGTTACAGGCAGGTTGATGTCATCCGCTGAATTCAAACTCATCGAACGCTACTTTGCCCGGCCTGTTCATGCGCAGCAGGGTGTTGTGCTGGGCATAGGCGACGATGCCGCGCTGCTGAACGTACCTGCCGGTATGGAGCTTGCGGTGTCGGTCGATACTTTGCTCGCAGGCGTGCACTTTCCAGAAAATACACAGGCTGCTGACATCGGCCATAAGGCCTTGGCGGTGAATCTAAGCGACATGGCGGCGATGGGCGCGGAGCCGCGCTGGGCCACCTTGGCGCTGACCTTGCCCAAGATCGATACAGCCTGGTTGGAAGGTTTCAGCGCAGGATTTTTCGCGCTCGCGGAGCGCTACAAGGTCACACTGATCGGCGGTGATACCACACGGGGTCCCTTGTCGATCACCGTGCAGATGCACGGTCTGGTTCCGGTGGGGCTAGCCTTGCGGCGCGCGAGTGCGCGGCCCGGCGATTTAATCTATGTGACCGGCGAACTCGGCGATGCCGGGCTCGCACTGCGCGCGCTGCAAGGAACACTTGATTTGCCCGCCGAGCATAAAGCGCAACTCCTAGAGCGACTCAACCGCCCCGAGCCGCGCATCGCTGCGGGTCTCGCACTGCGTGGCATCGCGAGCGCCGCGATTGATATTTCGGACGGACTCGCCGCCGATCTTGGCCATATCCTCAGTGCCAGTAAGGTAGGCGCTACCTTGCATCTCGAACGACTGCCGCTTTCTGCCGACGTGTCATCTTTTGTTATAAAAGGCGGCGATTGGAATTTGCCTTTATCTGCTGGCGATGACTATGAGTTATGTTTTACCGTACCCGCGCGGAATGAAATTAAACTGCGCGCTGTGCTCGACCGCTTGATGTGCACCTGTACCCCTATCGGCATGATCGAAGAGGCGCCGGGTCTGCGCTGCGAATTGGCTGACGGAAAATCATTCACCCCGGATAGCGCAGGCTACGATCATTTTGCTTAGGGAAACTCTGAATAAAAATATTTCACCCCCACCCCTACCCTAACCCTCCCCCATCAAGGAGGAGGGAATATACTGGTATGCTTTTGACGAATTTGTTGCTCGGCACAAGTTGCCTGTCCAGCAGCGGCTCTAATACTTCCCATACATTATCTAAAACCAGAGTCTGCGCCACCGAGCGCGGATGAATTCCGTCGGCCTGCATGAGTTCCGTTTTCTGCGCTATACCTTCCAGAAAAAATGGCAGTACAGCTACCTTATATTGCTGCGCCAAGCTGAGATAAATATCATGGAACTTTTTGGTGTAAGCCGGGCCATAGTTAGGTGGCAGGCGCATACCCGCCAGCAATACCTGCGCCCCGTGCTCCCGGGATTTTTCGATCATGGTTGTGAGATTGCTGCGAATCTTGTGCAAAGGCAATCCGCGCAAGCCGTCATTACCGCCGAGTTCGATAATAATATAGTTCGGATTGTAAGTATCCAGGACGCGCTGGATACGCGTTAATCCACCGCTTGTGGTT
This sequence comes from Gammaproteobacteria bacterium, assembly GCA_039914705.1. Lineage (GTDB taxonomy): Bacteria > Pseudomonadota > Gammaproteobacteria > SURF-13 > SURF-13 > JBDSTW01. Next base: position 1,944 of record JBDSOT010000092.1, read on the forward strand.
TCACCGCTGATACTGGCGTTAACGACCTTGTGAGCATAGCCTTGCGCGGCCAAGCGTTGTTGCAGCAGATTTACCCAACCCGCTTTTTGCGCGATACCATACGACGCGCTCAGGCTATCGCCGAATATTAGAATGGTTGGAGACACTGGCACTACCTCCGTGCGCGCCGGGGCCGATGATGCCCCTGCCAGCGACATCCATAGCAGCAGAATAAAAAGGAACCCGTTTACGTATGTCGGATATCTCATGGCGACCCATTGTGCAAGTAGAACAACTTGGGAAACAGGTAATCGGTCCGGCAGACAATCTGGTATTGCTGCACGACATTAATTTCAGCGTGATGCCGGGCGAGGCGGTGGCCATCGTGGGGGCGTCGGGCTCCGGCAAGACCACACTGCTCGGTCTGCTCGCGGGATTGGACACGCCGAGCGCCGGAAGGGTTCAACTCGACGGCCAGGATATTTTTGCCCTCGATGAAGATGGTCGTGCGCGTCTGCGCGGGCGCATGATCGGTTTTGTATTTCAGGCCTTTCAATTATTACCCAATCTTACCGCCCTGGAAAATGTGATGTTGCCGCTGGAGCTTAGCGATCGCGCTTTAAACGCGCATGCGCTTGCCCGAACCGTGCTGGCGAAGGTTGGCCTGCAAGAGCGTCTGCATCATTATCCAAGGCAGCTTTCCGGCGGCGAGCAACAGCGTGTGGCCATCGCGCGTGCCTTTGTAGCGCAACCCAAGCTACTGCTGGCCGATGAACCCACCGGCAATCTCGATGAGACAACCGGCGGGCAGATTATCGATTTACTCTTTGAGCTTAATCGTGAACAGGCGACCACGCTGATCCTGGTGACGCATGATGAGGCCCTGGCTCAACGCTGCACGCGACGTTTGCGCCTGACGGCCGGTAGATTGAGTTGAGCGGAAACTTGTTGAGTCTCCCCTTGCGCATGTTACGCCGCGACTGGCGCGCGGGTGAGTTGCGTCTGTTATTTATCGCGCTGGTCGTGGCCGTGGCGAGCGTAACCTCGGTGGGATTTTTTACCGACCGTATCGCGCAGGCCTTGCAGCGCCAGGCGAATGACCTGCTCGGTGCCGACCTGCTATTAGTCTCCAGCCGCCCGCCGGCAGATACTTACAGCGAAAGCGCGGCACGCCTCGGCGTGCAGCGCGCAACAACCGTCGGTTTTCTCAGCATGGTGCTGGCCGGTGACAAAAATCAGTTATCCGACATCAAGGCCGTGAGTCCCGGCTATCCCTTACGCGGGCAGTTGCAAATAGCCGATCGCGTATTTGCGCCGGGCAATGTGACGCGCGATATACCGCAGCCCGGCGCAGCTTGGCTGGATGCGGGCCTGCTCAACCAACTGGGCGTTAAGCTTGGCGGCAAGGTCACGGTAGGTGAGATTGAGTTAATCGTGACGGCGGTGCTGGTGCAAGAGCCGGACCGCGGCGGGGATTTTTTCAATATTGCGCCGCGCTTGATGATGAACATCAAAGATGTTTCTAAAACTGGATTGATCCAGACCGGCAGCCGCGTTAAATATCGTTTGCTGGTGGCGGGACAGGCGGCGGCCGTAAACAAATTTCGGGATTATGTGGAAGCCCACCCGGACCCGGCGGTAAGCGTGCAAGGCATCGACGATGCGCGGCCGGAAGTGCGCTCTGCACTCCAGCGCGCCGAGCAGTTTCTCGGTCTCGCTGCGCTCATCAGCGTGCTGCTCGCCAGCGTTGCAGTGGCGAGTTCCGCGCGCCGCTTTACCCTGAGGCATCTCGATGATTGCGCCATCATGCGCTGCCTGGGCGCGACGCAGGCCGCCATCACGCGTATTTATACCCTGCAAATGTTGGCTCTGGGAGTGTTGGCGAGCCTTGCCGGTTGTGCGCTGGGTTATGTGGCGCAGCTGGCGCTGGTGGATTTACTCGGCAGTCTGGTGGCGGCAGAATTACCACTGCCTTCATTGCGTCCTGTAGGCATCGGCTTATTGGTGGGTTTGGTTACGCTGCTCGGTTTCGCCGTACCGCCCTTGCTCGCCCTGAAAGAAGTTTCCACCCTGCGCGTGCTGCGGCGCGAGATCGGCCTGGCTCAGGCACAAAGTTTACGCGCATATGCGCTGGGTCTCGCACTGCTGGCAGGCCTGATGTTCTGGCAGGCCGGTGACATCAAGCTCGGTGCGTATCTTGTGGGTGGAACCTTGGCGGCGCTGATTTTATTCGGCGCAGTCGCCTATGGCTTGGTACGAGTGCTAGGTTTGATCCGCGCGCGTGGCGGCGTGGCATGGCGCTTCGGCTTGGCCAATATCGCGCGGCGTGCCTCGTCCAGCGTTGCGCAGATACTGGCGCTGGGTGTCGGTATCATGGCACTGCTGCTGCTCACGCTGGTGCGCGGTGATCTGCTGGCGAGTTGGGAAAATAGCCTGCCGCCCGATGCGCCAAATCGTTTTGTCATTAATATCCAGCCCGAACAGTTGGGCGAGCTTCAGGCATTTTTTAACGCCAAGGGCATGCTTAAACCGGTGCTGTATCCGATGGTGCGCGCGCGTCTGATGCAGATCAACGGCAAGCCCGTCGCCCCGGAAAAATACAAAAACGAGCGCGCCGAGCGCCTGGCCGAACGCGAATTTAATCTTTCCTGGGCGCAGGATCGCCCCAGTCACAATCAATTGATCGCGGGGCAGTGGTGGGATTCAAATAACGCAGGCAAGGGCCTGCTCTCCCTGGAGCAAGGCATCGCCGAGACACTGGGCGTCAAACTGGGCGATAGCATGACTTACACGGTTGGCGATAAGTCATTCACCGCGACCGTGGCGAACCTGCGTAAGGTGGATTGGGATTCCATGCGCGTGAATTTTTTTGTTATTGCTACCCCGGGCGTACTGGCCGGCTATCCGGCCAGCTATATCACCAGCCTCTATGTGCCGGAAGATCGATCCACTCTGCTCAATGAACTCGTTCAGGCCTTTCCGAATTTTACGGTTATCGACGTGGCGGCAATCATGGCGCAAGTGCGGCGCATCATTGATCGCGTGAGCCTGGCGGTGGAATATGTATTTTTATTCACCGTGCTGGCCGGGCTGCTGGTGCTGTATGCCGCCATTCAATCCACGCAGGACGAGCGCAGGCACGAGAGCGCTATTTTGCGTGCCCTGGGTGCGAGCCGACGGCAGCTATTGCAGGGGCTGGTGGCGGAGTTTACGGTGTTGGGTTTACTGTCGGGTTGGGTGGCCGCGCTGGCGGCGAGTGCGCTGGGCTATATTCTGGCGAAGCAGGTGTTTAATCTGTCTTACACTTTTAATCCAGGATTGTGGGTTGCGGGAATGCTGGTTGGCGTGCTCGGTGTGGGGCTGGTAAGTACATTAGGCATTCGCTCGATACTACGCCAGCCGCCTTTGCAAACCCTGCGCGAAGTGTAGCGCTTAGATTTATTGCGACAGCGCTACCGTCGACTGAGAGGCCAACATTTTTTTGCTGCGCAGGGTTTGGTAAAAGCCGAGAACCTTGGCTACATAATTGACCGTTTCGTCGTAGGGTGGGATCTTATTGCCGTATTTAATCACGGCATTCTCGCCGCTGTTGTAGGCGGCAACGGCAAGTTTGAGATCGTTATTGAACAGCTTGAGCAGGTCGCGCAGGTAACGCGTGCCACCGCGGATATTCTGGCTTGGATCCTTGCTGTTGGTGACACCGTAACGCTTGGCGGTACCCGGCATTAATTGCATGAGTCCAACGGCACCCTTGGGCGACAGCGCCAGCGGATTATAGCTGGACTCAGCCATGATGACGGCATGCAACAGGCTTTCGTCCATCTGGTAATTGCGGGCCGCCGTGGTAATGATGGGGCTGTAGCGCTTGCGATTGGCGGCGCTGAATTCGCTGAGTTTACCCTGGCGGCGCAAGTTTACGTTTACCTTGCCTTCGCGCTTGAATAATTTGTAGCGCGGATCGCCGAGGTTGGGAATATTATGAAAGTGTGTCACACCGTGCGCGTCGGTGAATTTGTAGATGTCGGCCTGGGCCAATGGCGCTATCAGGAACAAGCCGGTAAGTGCGATTATTAATTTCATAAAACGACCCTTGTTGTGAGGCTGCCAAGCCTGACTGGCCGTTACAATCTCTAACGATCAGCAATAATGTAGACCCCCAGCGCAAGCATTGTGTTCAAAATAAAGCAAAATGGGTCAAATTGCAAAATAACGCAACGCAAACGCCGTTATGAAATCTATATACAGGAATCTTAGTTAACCTCAAATTTACATCGCAAGTTCCGTACCAATGCTTGCAAGGAATGGCTATGACTAATACTAAATTCAGTCGAATCATGCGCCAGATTGTGCTGGTAACCGGCCTAATACTGATCGCCTTAGTGGCATGGCGCACAATTGCGCCGCCTGCACTGCTGGAGAAGGCCTCCGCCGCGCCAGTCACGGTAGTCAACAAGGCAACCGAGTCGGTAACCGTAGCAGTGCCCGAAACCTACCGAAATGGCGTGTTCCAAGGCAAACGCACGCTTATGGCACCGCCTGGCTTTAGGGTGGCGGTGTTCGCCGCAGGCCTTGGCAAGGCGCGGTTTATGGCGGTTAGTGTGGCGGGCGATATTTATCTCAGTGTGCCGCCGCAGGGCAAAATTTTGGTTTTGCCGGACAAAAACAGGGACGGCATGGCCGACCGTATTGTGGTATTCGCCGAGGGTCTTGACGGGCCGCATGGTCTGGTGTTTCGCGGCAAGGAATTGGTGGTGGCCGAGAACGGGCGCTTGACCGCCCTGCTAGACACCGATAACGACCTGCGCGCCGATGTTAAAACTGTTTTAAGCAAAGACATTGCCGCCGGTGGCGGGCATGCCACTCGCAGCGTGGTGCAAGGTGCGGACGGGAGTCTGTATGTTGCCACCGGTTCCTCGTGCAACGTCTGTATTGAGGACGACCCGCGCCGTGCGACCGTTATCCGCTTCAAGGCGCAGGGTGGTACGGGCGAGATATTCGCACGTGGCCTGCGCAATACGGTGGGATTGGCGATTCACCCGGTCACCGGGGAATTATGGGGCGGCGATAATGGACGCGACATGTTGGGTGACGATGTGCCGCCGGAAGAGCTTAATCTGATCGCGGCGGATGCTGATTACGGTTGGCCTTACTGTTACGGGAATGCCATCCCCGACCCCGATCTCGGCACTCCGCAACGCTGCGCAAATACCCGGCCACCCAAAGTTGCCATCCAGGCGCACTCCGCGCCATTAGGAATGACCTTCGGCCAAGGCTTGGCATTTCCCGAGGAATACCGGCAGGCCTTGTTCGTGGCATTGCATGGTTCGTGGAACCGTAGTGAACCCACCGGTTATAAGTTGCTTGGGGTACCCTTTGCAGCGGGCAAGCCCCAAGGCACGCCTTTTGATATAATCACTGGTTGGTTAGAGGATGACGAGGCGTGGGGCCGTCCGGTGATGCCGCTGGTGGGGCCGGACGGGGCGTTGTATTTGTCCGATGATCAGGCCGGGGCAGTGTACCGCATTAGCTGGAAGGACGCGGCACCGATCAATGAACACTAAGCAAACTTATATTGCTCGCAGCATCACTGGCCGGTAAGGCAACGGCGCTCAAACTTAATATTAATAATCGTGAAGCACATGGCCAATAACACCATTAAGGTAGGCATAGTCGGCGGCACCGGGTACACCGGTGTGGAGTTACTGCGTCTGCTGGCTCGCCATCCCCAGGTTGAGTTGAGTATTGTCACCTCGCGCACCGAGGCTGGCATGCCGGTTGCCGATATGTTTCCGAATCTGCGCGGACATGTGGATCTATGCTTCTCTGCGCCCGATAACAACGGACTGAAGGCCTGCGATGTGGTGTTCTTTGCCACGCCGCACGGGGCCGCCATGAACATGGCGCGTGAACTACTGGACGCAGGCGTCCGCGTTATTGATTTGTCTGCGGATTTCCGGTTGAAGCATGCACAGGAGTGGCAGCATTGGTATGGCACTACTCATACCTCACCCGATCTACTGGAGCAAGCCGTCTACGGTCTGCCGGAGGTTAATCGGGCGCTGATCAAGAACGCACGGCTCATCGCTGTGCCCGGCTGTTACCCAACCTCTGTGCAACTGGGCCTGCTGCCGCTGCTTGAGCAGGGCCTGGTCGATCCGCAGCGGCTGATCGCCGATGTCAAATCGGGGGTCAGCGGTGCCGGGCGCAAGGCCAGCCTGGATTTATTACTGGGCGAGACCAGCGATAGCATGAAGGCCTATGCGGCACCCGGACATCGCCACTTGCCCGAGATCCGGCAGGGCTTGGCTCAGGCAACAGGTGCGCCGGTCGGCCTGACCTTTGTGCCGCATCTGACGCCGATGATTCGCGGCATCCATGCAACCTTATATGCGGTATTAAAAAATAAGCACATTGATTTGCAGAAGATTTATGAGCAGCGTTACGCACAAGAGCCGTTCGTCGATGTATTGCCGCCCGGCTCACATCCGTCTACGCGTAGTGTGCGGGGCGCGAATGTCTGCCGCCTGGCCGTGCATCGGCCGCAGGATGGCGACACCGTCGTGGTATTATCGGTTATCGACAACCTGGTGAAGGGTGCCGCCGGTCAGGCGGTGCAAAACATGAATATCATGTTTGGTTTGGATGAAACCATGGCGCTGGAAACGATTGCCCTGTTACCGTAACTGGTGCCGTAAATGGTGCCGTAACTGGAAATTCTCTGCCGCCTGACCGATAATATAATGCCTGCCGAAGTGGCAAGCCACTCATAGGAGATTAAAGATGAGTACCCCCGCATACGAAATGCCTGATCCACTGCTGTTCACCGATAGTGCGGCCGCGAAGGTTCGCGAGTTGATCGAAGAAGAGGGCAATGCTGCGCTAAAGTTGCGCGTGTTTATTTCCGGTGGTGGTTGCAGCGGATTCCAGTATGGTTTCACCTTCGACGAGAAGGTGAACGACGACGACACGCGCGTGATTAACGGCGGTGTAACCTTGC
>JBDSOT010000146.1:0-11138 GCA_039914705.1 Gammaproteobacteria bacterium
CTGCGTGGCTTGTCCGTAATTATCCACCCAGCGCAGCGCCACGACACCGGCGTCCAGTGCCTGCTGCGCAGTTGTTCCGGCGCGAAATTCAGCGCGCCCCTCGCCGTGCGCGATGGCGACCGGCAGGCGCGAACCTGCCATGCCTTGTAAAAATACCGATGCCGAGTCAGGCACTTCCACCAGTGAAAAGCGCGCCTCGAATTGCTCTGAGCTATTACGCGCAAACAGCGGCCAGAGGTCTGCTCCTGGGATCAGTTCATGCAGGTGCGACATCATCTGGCAGCCGTTGCAAACCCCCAAGCCAAAACTGTCGGCGCGTGCAAAAAAGGCGGAAAATTCATCGCGCGCACGGGCATTGAATAAAATCGAATTGGCCCAGCCGCGTCCAGCGCCCAGCACATCGCCGTAGGAAAATCCGCCGCCCGCAACGATGCCCTGAAAATCGCGCAATACGACGCGGTCTTCCAGGATGTCGCTCATGTGCACATCGAAACAGTTAAATCCGGCGCGATCAAAGGCGGCGGCCATTTCTACCTGGCCGTTCACGCCTTGCTCACGCAGTATGGCAATACGCGGTCGGTTGCCCTTCGCGATATAGGGCGCAGCGATGTCTTCGTCCGGCTTAAAGCTGAGGGTGAGATTGCGAAGACCGGGATTACTGGCATCCAGCAGTGAGTCGAATTCCTGTTGTGCGCACGCCGGGTTATCGCGCAAGGCCTGCATGCGGTAAGAGGTTTCCGACCAGGCGCGGTGAAAATTGATGCGCGTGTCGAAAAGAATTTCCTGTCCATCTTCTGTGAAAATAATGCGGTCTTGCGCGTTTAATGTTCCGATAACGTGACTGTGTTCGCCCAAATCCGCATCGTGTAAAAGACGGCGCACGTTCCTGGTCTCGCTACGGCGTACCTGTAATACAGCGCCGAGTTCTTCACAAAACAGCGCGGCCCTGGAGTCATCGCCTAGGTCATCGACCTGCACCGTTACGCCCGTGTGACCGGCAAAGGCCATCTCGCAGATCGCGGCAAACAGGCCGCCGTCGGAGCGGTCATGATAGGCCAGAATCAAACCCTGTTTGTTCAGAGCCTGGATACCGGCAAAAAAGTTTTTAAAGAGCTGTGGTTCGTCAAGGTCAGGTACATCAGTGCCTAAGCCACTATCACGATCCGCGTACGCCTGTGTCAGTGCCGAGGCACCCAGGCGATTACGGCCGCGGCCGAGATCAATCAGAATCAGGTCGGTCTCGCCACAATCGGTGCGCAATTGCGGTGTGAGCGTCTTACGACAATCCAGGACACGCGCGAAGGCGGTGACGACCAGCGAGAGTGGCGCAGCAACGGACTTGGATGCGCCTTGTTCCTGCCACACGCTCTTCATGGACAGCGAGTCCTTGCCCACCGGAATGGCCAGGCCGAGCGCCGGGCACAACTCCATACCCACTGCCTTGACCGTGTCATACAGCGCGGCGTCTTCGCCCGGGTGACCTGCGGCGGCCATCCAGTTGGCGGAGAGTTTGATCTCGGTAATATCGGCAATGCGTGCGGCGGCGATATTGGTGAGCGCCTCGCCGACTGCCATACGTCCGGAAGCGGCAGGGTCAATCAGCGCCAGCGGTGCGCGCTCACCGATGGCCATGGCCTCGCCGGTGTACACATCAAAACTCGTGGTGGTGACGGCGACATCGGCAACCGGCACCTGCCAGGGTCCGACCATGGGATCACGTGTTACCAGTCCACCGACGGTGCGGTCGCCGATGGTGATGAGAAAACTTTTGTCCGCCACGCTGGGAAAATGCAGCACGCGCAACGCGGCCTCGTGCAAATCAATGTCCGCCGTGTCGAACTTCACAGGGGTTAGATGGCGATGCGTTACCGTGCGCACCAGCCGTGGCGGTTTGCCGAACAGCACGGACAGTGGAATATCAATCGCCGTAATGCCGAAGTATTTATCGTTAAGTATGAGTTGTTGTGCCTGGGTGGCCGCGCCGATTACGGTATGCGGGCAGCGCTCGCGTGCGCAGATTTGTTCGAACTCACCCAGCCGCTCGACCGACACCGCCAGCACATAGCGTTCCTGCGCCTCATTGCTCCAAAGCTGCATGGGCGACATGCCGGGATCGTCGTTGTTAATGGCGCGCAGCTCCAGCCGCGCGCCTCGGCTGCTGTCATTGACTAGTTCCGGCACGGCGTTGGACAGCCCGCCCGCGCCGACATCGTGAATCGACAGTATGGGATTGCCGCCGCCCATCTGCCAGCAACGGTCGATGACCTCCTGACAACGCCGCTGCATCTCCGGGTTGTCGCGCTGCACCGAGGCAAAATCAAGGCTCTGCTGACTGGTGCCGCTCGTCATCGAGGAGGCCGCGCCGCCACCCAGACCGATCAACATGGCGGCCCCCCCGAGCACGATGAGTTGTGCGCCCGGCGGGATATTGCCCTTTTGAACGTGCGCAGGCCGGATATTGCCGATACCACCGGCGAGCATGATGGGCTTGTGATAGCCGCGCTGCTCATAGCCGCCGGGTGTTGCGAGCCTGGCCTCGAAGGTGCGGAAATAGCCGCAGATGGCAGGGCGTCCGAACTCGTTATTGTACGCCGCCGCACCAATAGGGCCTTCCAGCATGATCGCCAGCGGCGTTGCGATGTGCGCCGCTTTGCCGTAATCGTCGTGTTCCCAGGGTTGCAATGCATCCGGGATACGCAGATGTGATACCGAAAATCCGCTCAGGCCAGCCTTGGGTTTTGCGCCACGACCGGTCGCGCCTTCATCGCGGATTTCGCCGCCCGCCCCGGTTGCGGCCCCGTGAAACGGCGAGATGGCGGTGGGATGATTGTGCGTCTCGACCTTCATCAGAATATGCGCATCTTCCTGGGTATAGGCGTATTGCGCGTTATCGTTCAAGGGAAAAAAGCGCCCCGCAGGAAATCCCTGCATCACCGCAGCGTTGTCTTTATAGGCGGAGAGTGTGCCCTGCGGGTGGAGTCTATGGGTGTTGCGGATCATCTCGAACAGGGAAAGTCTTTGTGGGTTGCCATCAATGACCCAGTCCGCGTTAAATATCTTATGGCGGCAATGTTCGGAATTGGCCTGCGCGAACATCATCAACTCGACGTCGGTGGGATTGCGTTGCAGCGCAATGAAATTCTCGTGCAGGTAATTAATTTCATCCGCAGAGAGCGCGAGACCAAGCTCACTATTAGCGGCGTGCAGCGCAGTCTTGTCCTTGCCCAGTATGTCGATACTCGCGAGCGGTGCGGGTGCGGCGTGCAGGAAAAGATGTTCCACTTCAGCGGAGAATTCGGCCGGGCGAGTGAATAAAGTCTGCGTCATACGGTCGTGAAGCAGCGGCGCGATACCTTCTATTTCCGCAGCGCTCAATAGATCGCCACCGTCTTTCGATATCTGGTAAATAATGCCGCGCTCGATGCGGCGCACCTGCAGAAGCCCGCAACCCCGGACAATCTCGGTGGCCTTGCTGGACCAAGGTGACAGGGTGCCGATACGCGGTGTGGTTAATAGCGGATTCACCGCTTGGCCGGCTACGCTTGCATTGTTTGGCGTGTGCGCATCCAGCAACCGTTCAAGCAATGCCTGCTCGTGGTCTGTCAGACCTTGTTCAAGATCCGCGAAATATACAAATTGCGCGCTGACAGCGGCCAGCTCCGGGATTTGCGTGCGCAGGGAGGCCGTCAGTTTGTCGAGGCGGAACGGCGAGAGGGCCAGCGCGCCCGGCAGTTGCAGCATAGTGTCTCTTGTGGGGTTGCGGCAGGATGGTGAGATTAATTTTAACAAACTTTAAGGGTGATGGTCATGGGCAATTTACTGTGAGCTTAGCTCCCGCCACGCCAGTCCGGCGTATTGATCGGCGATGCCGACCCACTCCGGCGTACAATCCAGCGCCGCACTCAGGCTCTGTCGCACCAGCGCCGGGGTATTATTTTTTTCGCTGAGATGCATCGCGATCAGATATTGTAGACGAGAACAATCCAGCCGCGTGAGCAGATGTGCTGCCTGCGCATTGCTCAAATGTCCCAGTGCGCCGCCCACACGGTATTTGAGTGCCGGGCTGTAACTGCCTTCGACGAGCATTGCGCTGTCGTGATTGCATTCGATCAGCAGGGCATCGCAGGCGTTCAGCATGCGTTCGATATAAGGCGTGCAGGAGCCGGTATCGGTGAGCAGACCCAGGCGGTGGGTGCCGTTTGAGAATACGAACTGGCTGGGTTCGCGGGCGTCGTGGGGGACTGGAAACGGGTGAATCTCCAGGGCGTCGATGGCGAAGGTTTCGTGACTGCTGAAAAATTGCAGGCTGGGCAATTCACCAAAGCGCGCCGCTGACCAGGTGCCCGGCGTCATCCAGACCGGCAGCGTGTATTTGCGCGCCAGCATGCCCACGCCACTGACATGATCGGCGTGCTCATGCGTGATCAATACGGCCGTCAGCTCAGCGGCGTCTTTATGCAGGCGTGCGAGACGTCTTTCCAGTTCTTTGAGGGTAAAGCCGCAGTCGACCAGAATACAGGTATTGTCCTGTTCGATCAGGGTGGCATTGCCGCGGCTACCGCTACCTAAAGAGGCAAAGCGCATCGTCAGACAGCGGCGCTATAGGCGAAGACTGGTTTAATAATTCATCCTGTGAGGTAGTCTTGCTAAATACGAACCCGCATTATTTCAACTGTTCTTCCAGCAGGGCGAGGATGCGGTTAGAGGTGTCGGAATTTTCGCGCACACCTTCCTTGTTAAGCACCACGATGCGCGTTGCGGCATTTTCTTCGCCGACCACACTGACCACATATTGATTATTATCGGGCTTGTCGCCATCCTTCCAGAAGGCCAGTTTGGATAGAAAGCCACGCTTCTTGTCGTCTTTAAGCGGATCGATATAGCGTACGTAATACACGCCGCGCGAACGGTCACGATCTTCCACGGTGAAGCCGACGCGGTCGAGTGCAAGGCCGGTGCGGCGCCAGGCGCGCGAGAAATCTTCATTCAGACTCAGGGCGGAATTACCCTCGGCATCGCGCGCCAACTGCGCACGCGGGCCACCACCGGATTCTTTAGCGAGCAGTGTCTTGGCCTTCTTGTCATCCACGCCGAAGAACACCACGAGCCGGTTCAGCATTTCAATTTCAAGCTCGGGGTCCGAGGGGCGTTCCTGGAATACGGTCGACTCTCCCTGCACAACCTCTTCGACGCCGCGATGAGTGACGTAGACCTCCGTGGTGCCTTCGTCTTTGCCGCGCTCCAGGCGCACACGGAATTTATCGCGCGTGGACGCCGAATACAGGGAATCCAGAGCCTTGCTCAGGAACGAGCGGATCGGATCTTTGGGGATGTCGGCGCGGTTTTCAATCCAGTCCGTTTCCATGATGCCGATGCGCGGGTCTTCCAGTTTGAGCAGGATGCCGGCATCCTGCCAGAACTCGCGTATCTTCGGATAGATCTGCTCGGGCTGGCCCTGCATTAACAGCCAACGCTTGTCGCCGTCGCGCTCGACAGTGATATTTTCCTGCTGCTTCAATACGGTCTCGGTGGGTTTGGCCTGCGAATCCTGACGTTCTTCGCTGTAGGCTGAAAAAGTAGCGGTGCCGTCGGGGTCGATATCGGGGACGACCAAGGCGTCATCAATAGTGGAACTGGTCAGGTCGGGCGGCACTTCCAAGGGCGGCAGCGAGCGGCTCTTTTTATATTCTGCCTTGTCGTTGTTGGAGCCGGAAGTTACCTCATCCAGTTTGGCAGACAGCGCATTGCAGGCGCATAGAGTGGCCAACAACATCATAACCATGCCTGAGCGAATAAGACGCTGAATAATTACCATAAAGTAATCCTATAAATTAATCTGTTGCATAGCCTGCCGGACGCGCGCCTGACTGGCCTCTGACAGAGGAGTTAACGGAAGGCGTATTCCCGGCGGGATTAGCCCCATTTGATGCAATGCCCATTTTACCGGGATTGGATTGGACTCGATAAACAACTCTTTGTGCAAGGCCGCCAGCCGGTCGTTAAGCGCCAGGGCCTTGACCCGGTCGCTTTGCAGTGCCGCCGTGCACATTTCATGCATCAGCTTCGGAGCCACATTGGCGGTGACCGAGATTACGCCCTTGCCACCCATCATCATGACTTCCAGGGCGGTGGCATCGTCGCCTGCGTAAACAGTGATTGTATCACCACAGCGCAACAGAATCTCACGCGCGCGCTCAAGGTCGCCGGTGGCCTCCTTGATGCCAACAATGTTCGGGATGCCGGCCAGGCGTTGCACTGTCTCTGGCAACAGGTCGCACGCGGTGCGCGCGGGCACGTTATAAAGTATCTGTGGGATGGGCACGGCCTCGGCCACCGCCTTGTAATGCAGATACAGACCCTGTTGTGTGGGTTTGTTGTAGTAAGGGGTCACCAGCAGGCAGGCATCGGCCCCCGCCTGCATCGCGCAACGCGTCAAGCTTATCGCCTCGCTCGTGGAGTTGGCCCCGGTGCCGGCAATCACGGGTAGCCTGCCGCGCACCAGTTCAACCAGTTGGCGTATCAGGCCGCAATGTTCATGTTCGTCGAGCGTGGCCGACTCGCCGGTAGTACCTACCGCGACAATGGCATCGGTGCCATTTTCAATATGGAAGTCGACAAGCCGCCGCAGACCTGCTGCGTCGAGATTGCCATTGGCATGCATTGGGGTGACCAGGGCCACCATACTGCCGTGAAACATATACTCTCCGTGCAGGTTTACGGCGGTTTGCGCCGCCCCGGCGGGCATTTGCATGGCCTGCATCTTGCAAGATGTACTGACCGGATTGCCTGTTAAAAGGTGCGGTGGAAGTGGCGTCAGCAGCGGACGGAAGTTCCGTGCAACTGGGGTTACAAACGCCGGAAACCAGACGCGCATGGTACTTGGGCGCTAATAAGATGACAAGAGCGACAGCGTTGGGTTAACGGCATTGCCACAGCTGCCGTTGACTTTTCAGGGTTTATGAAACGCAAACACGACGGTTCAATTTAGAGCCAACCGGAACACGGCATAATAATAGGCTTGAGAATCAGCCTTTAAATCAGGAATAACAAACTAACGATGGCAATATCCGAAGCTACTATAAAGCTCAGCGGTCTGGCGCGCAGACTGGTGCAGGATGGAATCCTGGCAGGTCCGCTCGCACAGCAGGCCCAGGAGCAGGCGGTGCGCAATAAGGTTCCGTTCGTGACCTACCTGGTCGAGAGCAAGATACTTTCCAGCCAGGTCATCGCCCATGCCGCGTCGCACGAATTCGGCGTACCGCTGTTCGATATCAATGCCATGGACATGGAGATGGCTCCGCTGGCCAGCGTAGAGGCCAAGCTGGTGCGCCAGCACCACGCCTTGCCCTTGTTCAAACGCGGCAACCGCTTGTTTTTAGCAGTCTCCGACCCCACCAATCTACGCGCCCTTGACGAGATCAAGTTTCACGTGGGTTTCGGCACCGAGGCTGTGCTGGTCGAGGAAGACAAGCTCGCCAAGGCCATCGAGAAGGCCCTCGACAAACAAGACAACACAATTACCACCCTGAGTGCACTCAACGATGCCAGCCTGGACGATCTCGACATCACCAGCACCGATGATGAGCTGCGTCCGGAGGCCGACACCAGCGACGTCGACGATACACCGGTGGTGCGTTTTGTTAACAAGGTACTGCTCGATGCTATTAATCAAGGGGCCTCGGACATTCATTTCGAACCCTACGAAAAGACCTTGCGCGTGCGTTTCCGTCAGGACGGTATTCTGCGTGAGGTGGCCTCGCCGCCGGTTAATCTTGCTTCGCGCATAGGCGCGCGTCTAAAGGTAATGTCGCGCCTCGACATCTCGGAGCGGCGCTTACCGCAAGACGGGCGCATGAAAATGACGCTGTCGAAAAACCGTAGCATCGATTTCCGCGTGAGCAGTTGCCCTACCTTGTTCGGCGAGAAGATGGTGCTGCGTATCCTTGACCCGACCAGCGCACAACTGGGTATCGACGCGCTCGGGTATGAGCCTGATCAGCAAAAACTATTTCTGGACGCCATTCATCAACCGTACGGCATGGTGCTGGTAACCGGTCCGACGGGTAGCGGTAAAACGGTTTCCCTGTACACTGCGCTGAATATTCTTAACACCGTGGATAGAAATATCTCCACGGCTGAGGATCCGGTGGAAATTAACCTGCCCGGCATCAACCAGGTGCAGGTTAACATCAAGTCGGGCTTAACCTTTGCCAAGGCATTGAAGGCTTTTCTGCGCCAAGATCCGGACATTATCATGGTCGGTGAGGTGCGCGATCTGGAGACCGCCGAGATTGCCGTCAAGGCTGCCCAGACCGGTCATATGGTGCTGTCAACCTTGCATACCAACGATGCCCCGCAGAGTCTTAATCGTCTGGTCAATATGGGCATTGAGCCGTTTAACATTGCCTCGGCAGTCTCACTGGTAATTGCCCAGCGTCTGGCGCGCAGGCTGTGTAGTCACTGCAAGAAGCCTGAGACCATTCCGAGAGAAACTTTATTGAAGCAAGGATTTAAAGAGGCGGATTTGGGCGCACTCAAACTTTACGCGGCGGTGGGGTGTGATAAGTGCGCCGCCGGTTATAAGGGCCGCGTAGGCATCTACCAGGTTATGCCCATCTCGGCCAGCATCGCGCGGATCATGATGGAGGGCGGCAATGCACTGCAAATAGCCGATCAGGCGCGGCTCGACGGAATACCCGACTTGCGTGAGTCGGGTTTAAAAAAAGTGGGCCAAGGCCTGACGAGTCTGGCCGAAATCAATCGTGTGATTGTTGAATAAATAAACATAGCAAGCGGCAGCTAGCAGTAACGAGCACGGCCTTATCTGCGCTTGTAACCGGCTACCTGCGAGGGGGCGATATGGCGGCAAAGGCGGCGGCAGTCAAGAAACTGGATATGTTTGTTTGGGAGGGAACCAATAATAAAGGCGCAAAGGTCAGCGGCGAGGCGCGTGGCAGTAA
The DNA here is from genome assembly GCA_039914705.1 of Gammaproteobacteria bacterium. GTDB lineage: Bacteria > Pseudomonadota > Gammaproteobacteria > SURF-13 > SURF-13 > JBDSTW01. The sequence continues at coordinate 8,961 of JBDSOT010000146.1, forward strand.
TATCACCCTGATCAAGGCTGATCTGCGCCGTCAGGGTATCCAGCCAGGCAAGATCAAAAAGAAATCGAATTTAGGCCGCAAGAAGAAGGTAACACCCAAAGATATAGCCATATTCAGCCGCCAAATCGCGACCATGATCGCCGCAGGCGTGCCGCTGGTACAGTCACTGGAAATTATCGGGAATGGCCATGAAAATGCCGGTGTGCAAGACCTGGTGATGGCCATCAAGGCTGATATTGAGGGCGGTATGGCATTTGGTGAGGCGCTTGAAAAACACCCAATGATTTTCGATGAACTGTTTTGCAATCTAGTGCGGGCGGGTGAGCAGGCGGGTATTCTCGAGACCATGCTCAACAAGATTGCCATCTACAAGGAAAAAACCGAGGCCCTCAAAGGCAAGATCAAGAAGGCCCTGTGGTATCCAACCGCGATTGTCGTTGTAGCGTTTGTCATCACTGCTATTTTGCTGATCTTTGTAATCCCGCAGTTTGAGTCGCTGTTCCAGGGCTTCGGCGCGGACTTGCCGGCGCTGACCATGATGGTAATCAAGCTCTCGGAGATATTTCAGAAATGGTGGTGGGCCATCTTCGGCGGCATCGGTGGCGTCATCTATGCCCTATTGCAGGCCAAGAAGCGCTCGCGTAAATTCAACCATTTCACCGACCGCATGATGCTCAAGTTGCCCGTCATCGGTGTTATTCTCAACAAGGCAACCATCGCACGTTTTGCACGCACGATGTCGACCATGTTTGCCGCAGGTGTCCCGTTGGTGGAGGCGATGGAATCCGTGGCCGGTGCAGCGGGTAACATTGTTTATAGCGACGCAATTATGGGAATGCGCGATCAGGTAGCTACCGGTCAGCAATTAAACGTGGCCATGCGTCAGGCCAAGCTGTTCCCCAATATGGTGGTGCAGATGGTGGCCATCGGTGAAGAGTCCGGCACCATCGACAGTATGCTGGCTAAGGTCGCCGACTTCTACGAGGAAGAGGTTGATAACCTGGTCGATTCTCTCACCAGCCTACTGGAACCCTTGATTATGGCCGTACTGGGCGTACTCGTCGGCGGTATGGTGATTGCGATGTATCTACCGATCTTTAAACTGGGGTCAGTTGTTTAACAACCTTATTGAGCTGAAAATATAATCTAAACCCGGCTTAGAGTTATGCCCATGATCGAGATATTACAAACGACACCTTGGGCATTTGCGCTGTTTGCGGGCGTTTTCGGCCTGCTGATCGGCAGCTTTCTTAATGTGGTCATCTATCGCCTACCGCTGATGATGGAGTGTGACTGGCGCTCGCAGTGTACAGAACTTCTTGAAATTTCTGCTGGGCCTGCGTCACCACGTTTTGATCTAATTGCGCCGCGCTCGCGCTGTCCGAAATGTAATCACGCGATTACCGCACTGGAAAATATTCCGGTCATCAGCTATTTATTCCTGCGCGGAAAATGTTCGGCCTGCGGCACCCGGATTTCGCCGCGCTATCCATGGGTGGAAATTTTAACCGGCGTGTTGTCGGCCATTGTTGCCGGGCATTTCGGCTTCGGCTGGATGGCCGCAGCGGCGTTGCTGTTAACCTGGGCGCTCATCGCACTGAGCTTTATCGACCTTGATCATCAGCTATTGCCTGACAGCATTACATTACCGTTGTTGTGGGCGGGCTTGGCGCTTAGCCTGGTTACACTCGATGGCAACACCCTGTTTGCAAACAGTCATGACGCCATCATTGGTGCCATCGCGGGTTACTTAAGTCTATGGTCGGTGTATAAGTTATTTAAATTGCTCACCGGCAAGGAGGGTATGGGGTATGGCGATTTCAAGCTGCTCGCGATGCTCGGCGCCTGGCTCGGCTGGCAGGCCTTACCGGTCATTATTCTATTGTCATCACTGGTGGGTGCGACGCTGGGGATAACCATGATCCTGCTGCGCGGACGTGACCATAATCTGCCGATCCCATTCGGTCCTTATTTAGCCATAGCCGGCTGGATCGCGCTGTTATGGGGCAACAATATTTCCCAGGCATATTTAAATTTTGTCGGACTCAGCTAAATAATGCTGAAGATTGGACTGACAGGCGGTATCGGCAGCGGCAAATCTTCTGTCGCGAGAGGCTTTGCCGATTTGGGTGTGCCGGTAATCGAAGCCGATGTAATCGCGCGTGAATTGGTGGCGCC
>JBDSOT010000007.1:0-7843 GCA_039914705.1 Gammaproteobacteria bacterium
AACGTCATTGCACGATCCGCCGATTTGCACATGTCATATATAGTGAGCAGTGCGATTTGCACGGCGGTGAGGGCTTCCATTTCTACGCCGGTTTGGCCGGTGGTCTCGGCGGTGGCGCGGCAGTAGACGGCGTGCTCATCAGGCAAAGTCTGTAGCTCCAGTTCGATGCGGGTCAAGGCGAGCGGGTGGCATAAGGGGATCAGTTCGGCGGTTTTTTTGGCGGCCATGATGCCGGCGATGCGGGCGATGCCGAGCACGTCGCCCTTTTTGTGTCCGCCTTCCATGATCAGGGCCAGGGTTTCGGCGCGCATTTCGATGCGGCCTTCGGCTATGGCGATGCGCCGGGTTGTGGGCTTGTCGCCGATGTCTACCATGTGCGCCTCGCCGGCTTTGTTAAAATGGGTCAGTTCGCTCATAAGGGTTACAGGCTATTGATAAAGGGAAGGGATATTGTCACAGTGGCTTTACCTGCCCTTGCGGCGCATGCATTACGGAATCGGTTCATGGCCATCAGCGTGAAGTATTTTGCCAGCCTGCGCGAGCGCCTGGGGCGCGGCGAAGATCGCTTGGATACGCACGCGGCTACTGTCGCAGAAATATGGGCGCGGCTCAATAGCGGCAAGGCATTGCCCGACAATGTGCTGATCGCGGTGAATATGGAATATGCGAGGGTCGATCAGATTGTGAAAGACGGCGATGAAGTGGCCTTTTTTCCGCCGGTGACGGGGGGCTGAGATGACGGTTGAGGTGCGCGCAACTCCATTTGATCCTTGGCTTGAGATCAGCCGTTATCAAGACACGCTGCTGGCGCTGCACGGAAAATACGGCGCGACGGCAAGCTTTGTCGGCACGCTGCGCGACCGTAACCAGGGCGATGCTGTGCGCGAGATGACGCTGGAACATTATCCCGACATGACGGAAAAATTCATGCAGCGGATTTGCGATGAGGCAACACAGCGCTGGGAAATTCTTGATACGCTGGTGATTCATCGCTGTGGACATTTGCAGATTAATGATCCTATTGTGCTGATCGCGGTGTGGTCGGCGCATCGCGCTGCCGCCTTTGCAGCCTGCCAATATTTGATTGATGAGCTTAAGCAGCGCGCGCCGTTCTGGAAACGCGAAGAACTCGCGGCGGGCGGTCGCTGGGTTGAGCAAAACACGCGTTGAGCGCTGCGGTGGCTCGCTGATGTGCTTTACCCATTAAGACAGAACGCAAAGAAGCAACGTGGATTTTGTCGGATCCGCTGCGCTTGATCCGACCTACATCTAAGCGCCAAGCTCCGACCCTGAGGGTGAAAATATCCGTTTAATCAGGTAAAGTTCGCTCTCAACTTTTTCCTTATTGCCGCGCTAATCAATAACAGGTGCCTTAATGATGCCCGATTACCAGATTGCCCCGTCCATTCTCTCCGCGAACTTCGCGCGCCTTGGTGAAGAGGTTGATAAGGTGCTGGCCGCAGGCGCGGATATCGTCCACTTCGACGTGATGGACAATCATTATGTCCCTAATTTAACCATCGGCCCGCTGGTATGCGAGGCCTTGCGCAAGCACGGCGTGACCGCACCCATCGACGTGCATCTGATGGTGAAGCCGGTCGACCGCATCATCCCCGACTTCGCCAAGGCAGGCGCGACCTACATCACCTTTCACCCCGAGGCCACGGAACACATCGACCGCTCGCTGCAACTCGTGCGCGATTCCGGTTGTAAAGCTGGCCTGGTATTCAACCCGGCAACCTCGCTCGATTATTTAAAATATGTGATGGATAAAATCGACATGATATTGCTCATGTCGGTGAACCCCGGCTTCGGCGGGCAGAGCTTTATCCGCGAGACCTTGACCAAGCTGCGCGAGGCGCGCCGCATGATCGACACGAGCGGCCACAAGATTCGCCTGGAGGTCGACGGTGGCGTAAAGGGCGATAACATCCGCGAGATCGCCGCCGCCGGTGCCGACACCTTTGTCGCAGGGTCGGCAATTTTCAGCACGCCGGATTACAAGGCCACGATTGACAAGATGCGCGCGGAACTGGCGCTGGCCGGTAAATAAGAATAACAAAACTGATGACCTTGAAATTACCCGAAATGGTGTTGATCGATGTGGACGGCACGCTGGTGGACAGCGTTCCGGACCTGCTCTTTTGCGTCAACGCCATGATGGAGCAGATGGGCAGGCCAGCGCACAGCGAGGCCGAGGTGCGCAAGTGGGTGGGTAATGGGGTGGAACGGCTTGTGCAACGCGCGTTGAGCGGCACCTTGGACGGCGATCCTGATAAGGTATTATTCGACAAGGCGTTGCCGATATTCGTGGATTTGTATCGCGACAATACCTGTGTGCGCAGCCTGCTTTATCCGGGCGTGCGGGAAGGTCTTGCTTTTTTAAAGGGCGCCGGTTTCAAGCTTGGCTGTGTTACCAATAAGGCGGCACAATTTACCGAACCTTTGCTGAAAATTCTGGGCATACGAGATGACTTTGCCATTGTCATCAGCGGCGATACACTGCCGCAGAAAAAACCACACCCGGAGCCGCTGCTGCATGCCGCGCGTTTTTTTAAGGTGGCACCGGAAGATTCGTTGATGGTCGGCGATTCGGTGAGCGATGTCACCGCCGCGCGCGCCGCCGGATTTCAGATTATCTGCATGAGTTACGGCTATAATCATGGCGTGGATATAAACTTGGCCAAGCCGGATGCGGTAATCGACTCGATGGCGGAATTGGCCGATCTACTCGGCGACCGCAGCAAGAAACAAGCAGCTCGGTAAATTGTAGGGTGGGCACCGCCACCTTTTGATTTTGTATTGGTGGGCGGTGCCCACCTTACATTTACATAAAGCATAAAGATCATGATTATAAAAATGGGTTTGGCGCTGAATAACCGATGGTGAGCCTTATCTGAGGCTCATACACAGCGCTTTGCCCATTACTCCATGCGAGACGATCATGACACCCGAACAATTTCACACGCTGGCCGCGCACGGCCATAACCGCATTCCTCTGGTGCGCGAGGTTCCCGCCGACCTCGACACGCCGCTTAGTGTCTACCTGAAACTCGCCGACGGTCCGTATTCATATTTATTTGAATCCGTGCAGGGCGGCGAGAAATGGGGACGCTATTCAATCATCGGCCTGCCCTGCCGCACAATCGTACGCGTGAGCGGCCTGGACATCAGCGTCGAAAAGGACGGCGTGCTGATAGAAACGGCGCACGCCGATGATCCGCTAAGCTGGATCGAGAATTTTCAGGCCCGTTATAAGGTGACGGATGTCGATGGCCTACCGCGCTTTACCGGCGGTCTCGTCGGTTATTTCGGCTACGATACGGTGCGTTATATCGAACCACGTCTGGCGCACACTCCGCAACACGATCCACTAGAAACGCCGGATATTTTGCTCATGGTGTCCGATGAAGTCGCCGTGTTCGATAGCCTGCGCGGCAAGCTTTATCTCGTCATCCACGTGAATCCGGCGATTCACGATGCCTGGAACCTAGCGCAGCGTCGCCTCGATGGCCTCGTGAAAAAACTGCGCCAGGCCACGCCCGTGCCACCCGCATCGAAACGCGCACGCGCTGTGAGCGAAACGGATTTCATCTCCGGTTTCATACAGGGACATTTCGAGGCAGCGGTGAGGCGCGCCAAGGAGTACATCGTCGAGGGCGACATCATGCAGGTGGTGCTGTCTCAGCGTCTGTCCGTGCCTTACCAGGCCGCAGCGCTGGATTTATACCGCGCCCTGCGCGGCCTGAATCCGTCGCCTTATATGTTTTATTTGAACCTCGGCGATTTTCATATCGTCGGCTCGTCACCGGAGATTCTCACGCGCCTGGAAGATGATGTGGTCACGGTGCGGCCGATTGCAGGCACGCGCCGACGCGGCAAAAATGAGGATGAAGATCTCGCGCTCGAGACGGAATTATTGAGCGACCCGAAAGAGTTAGCCGAACATTTGATGCTGATTGATCTCGGCCGCAATGATGTCGGGCGTGTTGCCGCTACCGGCAGCGTGCGCCTGACCGAGCGCATGGTAGTGGAAAGATATTCGCACGTAATGCACATCGTCTCGAATGTTACCGGGCAATTAAAAGCAGATATGACGGCTATGGATGTATTGCGCGCGACATTTCCGGCCGGCACGGTGAGCGGCGCGCCGAAGATCCGCGCCATGGAGATTATCGACGAACTGGAACCGGTCAAGCGCGGCATCTATGCGGGCGCTGTGGGATATCTCGGCTGGAACGGCAATATGGACACCGCGATTGCCATCCGCACCGCCGTGATCAAAGATGGCATGCTGCACATCCAGGCGGGTGCGGGCATCGTGGCCGACTCGGTGCCCAGCCAGGAATGGGAAGAGACCATGAACAAGGCGCGCGCCATTTTCAAGGCCGTGGCGATGGCCGAATCATCCGCGACGGAGGCTTAGCGCGATGTTATTAATGATCGACAATTACGATTCGTTCACCTACAACCTGGTGCAATACCTCGGCGAGTTGGGCGCGGATGTGCGCGTGTATCGCAATGATCAGATCAGCATCGAGGAGATCGAGCAACTGGCCCCGGAAAGAATCGTGATTTCCCCCGGCCCGTGCACGCCCAATGAGGCCGGAGTGTCGCTCGCCACCTTGCAGCATTTTGCCGGCAAGATTCCCGTGCTTGGCGTGTGCCTCGGCCATCAGAGCATCGGCCAGGCCTTCGGCGGCAAGGTGGTTCACGCGCGCGCCATCATGCACGGCAAGACCTCAATGATCCATCACACCGGCAAGGGTGTGTTCAAGGGTCTGCCCAATCCGTTCGAGGCCACGCGTTATCACTCGCTGGTGATCGAGAGGGCATCGTTGCCTGCATCGCTGGAGATTACCGCATGGACAGAGGACGCGAACGGACAATTGGACGAGATCATGGGCGTGCGCCACAAAGACTTAAATGTGGAAGGCGTGCAATTTCATCCCGAATCTATCTTGACCGAACACGGCCATGATCTGCTCAGAAATTTCCTTAAAACCTAATGGATATGCAATCCGCCATACGCGCCGTCACTGAACGCTGCGATTTAAGTTCGACAGAGATGGGAACGGTCATGCGCACGATCATGAGTGGAGCGGCAACGCCCGCACAGATCGGCGGATTTCTCATCGGTCTGCGCATGAAGGGCGAGAGCGTCAATGAGATCACTGCGGCGGCTGAGGTTATGCGCGAGCTGGCGACCAAGGTCGAGGTGCACGGCGCGCATCTCGTCGACACTTGCGGCACCGGCGGTGATGGCGCGCAGAGTTTCAATATCTCCACCGCCGCAGCCTTTGTCGCCGCAGCCGCCGGGGCCAAGGTAGCCAAGCATGGCAATCGCTCGGTCTCCAGTAAATCGGGTAGCGCCGATGTATTGGAGGCGGCGGGAGTCAGCCTGAACTTAACCCCTGCTCAAGTCGCGGAATGTGTGGAGACCATCGGTGTCGGATTTTTATTTGCGCCTAATCATCACGGTGCGATGAAACACGCCATCGGCCCGCGCCGCGAGATGGGCGTGCGCACCTTGTTTAATGTATTGGGGCCGCTCACGAATCCTGCAAGTGCGCCGCATCAAGTTTTGGGCGTGTTCAGTGCCGCCTGGCTGCTCCCGCTTGCCGAAGTACTGTTGCGGCTGGGCAGCCGCCATGTATTGGTGGTGCACGCACAAGACGGCATGGACGAGATCAGCATCGGCGCGCCGACCGACATTGCCGAGCTGAAGGACGGCAAAATTACATGTTATACAGTTACGCCCGAAGAATTCGGCATGAACCGCAGCGCGATTAGCCAATTGACTGTCGATGGTGCAGAGCAGAGCCTGGTAATGTTACGCGCTGCGCTGGGCAATCAGGCCGGTGCAGCCCGCGACATCGTAGCGCTCAATGCGGGTGCCGCGATTTACGCGACAGGCTTAACGGAAACGCTGAAAGAGGGCGTGCAGAAGGCTCTGCAAGTTCTTGAAAACGGCGCGGCGCAGGCAAAATTTATCGCGCTGATTGCATTCACACAAAAGCTTGCCCGTGGCAATACGGGAGCTGCATCTGTTATTCCCGAACGCCGTTAATAAATGTGGCCCCTGAACGTGATTCCGGAAACGTGATTTAAGTCATGCGCGAGACACCCGACATTCTCAAAAAAATTATTGCGCGCAAGGTCGAGGAGATTCGTGAGCGTAGCGGTCGCGTTTCACTACGCGAGCTTAGCAAGCGCATAGCCTCAGCGCCGCCGCCACGTGACTTCATTGCCGCCATCGAGGTGCGTGTGAACGCACATCAAACGGCAGTCATCGCCGAGATTAAAAAGGCCTCGCCGAGCAGGGGAATTTTACGCGCAGAATTCCATCCGGCCGCAATCGCCGCTTCCTATGAACGGCATGGCGCAAGCTGTCTTTCCGTGTTGACTGACCGGGATTTTTTTCAAGGCGACGACAGCCATTTGCAAGAGGCGCGTGCGGCTTGCAGTCTGCCGGTGTTGCGCAAGGATTTTATGATCGACGATTACCAGATTTACGAGGCACGCGTGCTGGGCGCTGATTGCATCCTGCTGATCGTCGCAGCGCTCGGCGATGCGCACATGCAAGAGCTTAGTGCGCTCGCCATGCAGCTTGGCATGGATGTGTTGGTGGAGGTGCACGACGCCGAGGAACTTGAACGCGCGCTGGTCCTTAACACACCTTTATTGGGAATCAATAATCGCGACCTGCGCAGCTTCGAGACCCGACTGGAAACTACACTGGATTTATTAAAGGCTATCCCGGCCAATCGTATTGTTGTTACGGAAAGCGGGATTCACAATCAAACAGATGTGGCATTGATGCGGACGCAGGGTGTGCATGCCTTTCTCGTCGGCGAGGCCTTTATGAAGGCTGCCGACCCGGGCAAGGAATTGGCTAGGTTATTCGGGTGATTACTGATAAGTCGATAAATAAGACTGCATTGTTCGCCCTCTCTGCGCCTCTTACACCAGACTGAATATCAGTCCCGCAGGCGGCTCCGCATGTTTCGCGCCACCGCTGTGCAGCACCAGGATGGCCTTACCTTTAACCTGAATTAATTGCTGTGCCTGTAAATCCTTCAGGACCCGACTCACCATTTCGCGCGAGCAGCCGGCGATGCGGCCAAGCTCCTGATGCGTAATGCTTATTTGCCGGCCGTTAGGATGGACGATAGCGCCCGCTGTGTTACTGATGTCTTGCAGTGCATTCAGCACGCGACCGCCGACATCGAGAAAGGCCAGGTCGCTTACCTTGCGGCCCGCCGTGCGCAGGCGCTGCGCCATCTGCGCAGCCAGCACAAATAAAATGTCCGCATATACTACGGACAATTCCGTTACCGCCAACTGACGCAATTTCTGATAACTGATCTCCGCCAGTTCGCAACTGTAACGCGCGCGCACCCACACGCCGCGCGTCTTCTGATCAAGAAATAATCCTGCTTCGCCCAGAAAATCACCGGCGCTCAAATGGGCAAGCACGATCTCGCGGCCATCTGCACTTTCCACGCTGACGGCGGCTGTACCATCGACAAGATAATAAAGCAGATTTGCAGGCGTGCCGGGCTTGATGATTACGCTCTTGGCGGCATAACGTTTGCGCTCGCAATAGCTTAGCAGGCGAGTCAACGAGGCTGGATTAATGGGTGCGTGTGCCATGCGAGTTTTTTGGTTAGGACGATTAATAAATACACCTGCAAGTATGCCACAGCCCGGCCAGGTGTGTAGACGGTTTTAGTGACCATCATTGTGTGATAGCCTTGCCGGTTTCGAAATACCAGTGAAACTTCAGCCTATGGAAGCGCGCATCAAATGGGTACAGGACGCCACCTTTATCGGCGAGAGC
>JBDSOT010000040.1:0-11328 GCA_039914705.1 Gammaproteobacteria bacterium
TGATATAGAGCAGAGCCAGCAACACAATTATCATCACGCCCAGTGGGATGTGTAATTTTGAAGAAAGTTGAAAAACTTTAGGCATAGTTTAACCTGTGGGTGAAGCCGCGAGGCGTGAAAACAAGGCTGGCGATTCAACAGCGTGGGGCGCATTAATCATTGGAATTTGGCCAACCGTTGAACGTTGGTTTAAAGTGTCCGACATCAGATAGTCAAGCATTACCATTTACCTTGATTGAATTGGTTTTATCAGGCTGTGCACTATCCCATGCAAAAAATGCCCCAACTTTTATACCATGCCGCGCAAGTGCGCGAACTGGACCGAATTGCCATCCATGACTACGGCATTCCTGGCACTACGCTGATGGCCCGCGCCGGGGCGGCTGCGTTTGAATTGCTGCAAACACGCTGGCCGCATGCGCGCCGCATCGCCGTGATCTGCGGCTTAGGCAACAACGCGGGCGATGGTTTTGTGCTGGCGCGCCTGGCCCTGGGGGCCGGGTTGGGGGTAAAGGTATTGCACGTTGGTGATGTGGGCCAGTTACGCGGCGATGCACTGGCCGCATATAAGGCCTTGATTAAAGCGGGAGGCGTCGCGGATATATTCACGCAAGAAGGACTGGACACGGCCCAGGTGCTGGTCGATGCGATGCTCGGGACGGGGCTAAACCGCGAGGTGAGCGGTGAATGGAAGACCGCGATTGAGGTAATGAACGCCTCGGGCGTCCCAATTCTCGCCCTCGATATTCCCTCCGGCCTGGCTGCCGATAGCGGTTGCGTGTTAGGCGCGGCTATCCATGCCGTAGCGACGATCAGTTTTATCGGACTCAAACAGGGCATGTTTACTGGGCAGGCGCGGGATTATTGCGGCGCGCTATTGTTCGATGATCTTGGTGTGCCGCCTGCATTGTTTTCGCGTGTGCCGCCCAGCGCCATCAGAATTAACCTGGGCAATTTACCCGCACTTCAACCCCGTGCACGCAACTCGCATAAGGGTATGAACGGTCATGTGCTGCTTATCGGTGGTGACTGGGGCATGGGCGGCGCGGTGCGCATGGCAGGGGAGGCGGCCGCGCGGGTAGGGGCGGGGCTGGTGACGATTGCCACGCGGCCCGGGCATGTGTCTGGCATCAATGTGGCGCGGCCCGAGTTGATGTGTCGTGGCGTCGAGCATACTGCACAATTGATTCCCTTAATTAAGGCCGCTAGCGTTATTGCCATCGGCCCGGGTCTGGGCCGCACGGCTTGGGCAAGCGAACTTTTTGCACTGGCGCTGGAGACACATCTGCCGCTGGTGGTCGATGCCGATGCCCTGAATCTGCTGGCTCAGGAACCCTCAAGACGCGCGAACTGGATATTAACCCCGCACCCAGGTGAGGCGGCGCGCCTGCTGGGAAGCTGTGTCGCCGAGGTAGAGGCAGACCGCTTCGGCGCGATTACCGAATTGCACAAACACTATGGTGGTGCCATCGTGCTGAAGGGCGCGGGCACGCTGGTATGGGCGGGTGTTGGACCTATAGCGGTTTGCGACGCCGGTAATCCCGGCATGGCCAGCGGTGGCATGGGAGATGTGTTGACAGGCGTCATTGCAGGCTTGCTGGCGCAAGGCCTGGAACTCGAAGCCGCAACGCAGCTAGGTGTCTGTCTGCATGCCGCAGCGGGTGACCGCGCCGCGCGCGTGGGTGAACGTGGCCTATTGGCCAGTGATCTATTGCCGCATTTACGCCACGGGATAAATTTCGGGTGATTAAGAAAATAATAGACACTGACACGGCAATGGAGGCCGTGGGTGAGAGCTTGGCAGCGGCGTGCGCCCGCAGCGGCGGACGAATTTATCTACAGGGCGAGTTGGGTGCCGGCAAGACAACGCTGGTGCGGGGCTTATTGCATGCATTGGGGCATCGAGGGCCGGTGAAGAGTCCCACCTTTACTTTGGTCGAGCCGTATGAGCTGGGTGGACTGTTTATTTACCATTTCGATCTATACCGGGTGACTGCCCTGGAGGAACTGGAGGCCATCGGACTGCGCGATTATTTTGAGCCGGGCAATCTATGCCTGGTGGAGTGGCCGGAACGCGGCGCAGGGCTGTTGCCGGGGGCGGACCTGGGGATTGAAATTATCTATGCCCTGCCGGGTCGCCAAGTGAGTCTTAAGGCCGAAACCGCAGTCGGCACCGCTATGCTGATGAGCTTGTGCAATATACCAAGCTAAGCTTTATATAGCGCCAACAAATCTTTATATATTTGTAGAGCTTATCAACGTATGTATTGAAAATATAAATACTTCTTGCAAAGTACGCGCAACTCTTTGCACAATAATGCGCGAGCTTGGGTCGGGTGGTTAATATGCGCTATTTATACCTATTTTTTTTGCTGACAGTTTCCGCCGCGTGCCTGGCTGAAGCTGGCGCGCCGCCTCGCGGTCAACTTCCTGCCCAAATCCTCGGCGTGCGCATCTGGCCAGCGCCCGATAATACGCGCATCGTGTTTGATTTAAATTCACCGGTAAGTTACCGCATGTCCCCCCCGGGGAAAACAGGTCGCATCGAGCTAGACCTGAGCAACGTGGCATTTACCCAGTTGTCCCCCACCTTTAATACCAAAAAAAGTTTCATGACCCGGTTTACCAGCACGCCTTCAGCGCAAGGCATGCAGGTGACCATGGAATTGAAAGAGGGCGTGCAGGCCAAGAGTTTTGTGCTCAGCCCCAATCAGGAATATGGGCACCGGTTGGTCGTTGATTTATTTCCGGATAAGGTGCCGGTGGCCGATGCTTATATCAACATGCCTGCCGCGCCTGCACTAAAAAATACCCCAAGCGCGCCGCCGCTGCGCGAGATAGTTGTTGCCATTGATGCCGGCCACGGCGGTGAAGATCCGGGTGCGCGGGGGCGCAAGGGCACCGTGGAAAAGGACGTGGTACTGGCGATTGCGCGCAAGCTGGAGGCGCTGATCAAACTGGAAAAGGGCATGCGCCCGGTGATGATCCGTGACGGCGATTATTTCGTCAGCCTGCGTAAACGCATCGAAAAGGCACGCAGTCAGAAGGCCGACCTGTTTATATCCATTCATGCCGATGCCTTTTATAAGCCGGAGGCGCGCGGTTCATCGGTGTTTACCTTATCGCAAAGCGGTGCCACCAACGAGGCATCGCGCTGGCTGGCCAGTCGCGAGAATGCATCCGACCTAGTCGGCGGTGTGAGCCTGGACGATAAGGACGAATTACTCGCCTCGGTGCTGCTCGATCTATCGCAGACCGCAACCATCGAGGCCAGCATTGATGTGGGAACCAGCGTGCTGGATGCGCTCAAGGGCATCGGCAAGGTGCACAAGGCGCGCATTGAGCAGGCCGGTTTCGTAGTGCTCAAGTCTCCCGATATTCCGTCCATTCTGGTGGAGACCGCGTTCATCTCCAACCCCAGCGAAGAAACCAAACTGCGCGATGCGCGTCACCAGCAAGCCTTGGCCAGTGCGCTTATGAAAGGCGTGCGCACTTATTTTGCCAAGCGCATCCCTGTCGGCCCCACCTTGGCCGAACAGGAGCCTGCACCTCACGAACATATAGTCGCGCGCGGTGAAACCCTGGCGGGCATCGCCAGGGTTTATCAAATAAGCGCGGAAAATCTACGCAGCGCCAACCGGAAATTGTCCGGTAGATTGCTGCACAGCGGAGACGTATTATATATTCCTCAATTCTTGGCTGATGTTAGTGATTAACTACGCTGATCGCTATCGGTTCAAAGTAAGGTAGCACTCCCGCCTGTTTTATTTTAGTCTGCTGATTTCCCACTTACGACATTCCGCACTCATGCGCGTACAACGACTTCCTACTCGGCTGATCAACCAAATAGCAGCAGGCGAGGTCGTTGAGCGGCCTGCCTCGGTGGTAAAGGAGTTGCTCGAAAACAGCCTGGATGCGGGTGCTAGCCATATAGAAGTTGACGTCGAGCAGGGTGGCATGCGCCTGTTGCGCGTGCGCGATGATGGTTGCGGCATCCATAAGGACGATCTCGCCCTGGCCTTGAGCCGCCATGCCACCAGCAAGATACTCACCTTGGAAGATTTGGAGCAGGTCACTACGCTGGGTTTTCGCGGCGAGGCTTTGCCCAGCATCAGTTCGGTGTCGCGCCTGGAATTGTCTTCGCGCATTGCGCAGGAGAATAGCGGTTGGCGTATTCACGGCGATGGCCGCGAACTGCACACTGAGCCGGAACCTGCCGCGCATCCTATCGGAACCACGGTGGAGGTGCGTGATTTATTCTTTAATACTCCGGCGCGGCGCAAATTCCTGCGCACTGAAAAGACCGAGTTCACGCACATTGAGGAAGTCGTCAGGCGCATTGCCTTAAGTCATTTCGCGGCCGGCGTTAGCTTGCGCCACAATCAGCGCTCGGTTTATACACTGCGCCCGGCACACGATGAGCGTGAGCGCGCGCAGCGCGTGGCCAGTGTGTGCGGTCAGGCGTTTCTCGACAATGCATTGTGCGTGGATTTCGAGGCGACGGGTCTGCGCCTGTGGGGCTGGATTGCGCTGCCGGCCTTTTCGCGCAGCCAGACCGATTTGCAGTTTTTCTATGTCAACGGCCGCACGGTACGCGACAAGCTGGTCAGCCATGCCGTGCGTCAGGCCTACCATGATGTGCTTTATCACGGCCGCCACCCGGCCTTTGTCCTGTATCTGGAAATGCCGTCGGGGCAGGTGGATGTCAACGCGCATCCGGCCAAACACGAGGTGCGTTTTCGCGAAGGCCGGCTGGTGCACGATTTCCTGTTCCGTGCCTTGCATAGCGCGCTTGCGCAGGTGAGTCCGGGCAGTGCGCCGCTGACAGAAACCTTGCTGCCGGGCGCGCACGCGCAGCTACCAGCGGTTACTCCTCAATCGGTGTTCGCCAACGCGCGGCCCGCATTTACCACACAGCACATAATGCCCCTGCAGGTGCGCGAGCAGATGGCGGCTTATGCGGCGCTGCATCCTTCCAGCCCTCAAGCAACGCCTGTTGACCCGTCCGTCTCGCCATCAGAACACCCGCTGGGCTATGCCCTGGCGCAATTGCACGGTATTTTTATCCTCGCGCAAAACAGTCAGGGTCTGGTGCTGGTGGACATGCATGCCGCGCACGAACGCATCACCTACGAACGCCTGAAGTCCGCCTTCGACAGCGACGGGATACAGGCTCAGCCCTTGCTGGTGCCGCTCACCGTGGCCGTCAGCGTCAGTGAGGCCAGCGCGGCTGAACAGCACAACGCCTTATTTGTTGATCTGGGTTTTGAGATCGGCCGTATTGGCCCGGAGACGCTGGTGGTTCGTCAGATACCGGTTTTGCTGCGCGATGCCGATGTGGCATCGCTGGTGCGCGATGTGCTTTCCGATATTCGCGCGCACGGCTCCAGTACCCGCATTCGCGAGCACCTCAACAGTGTGTTATCCACGCTGGCCTGCCATACATCGGTGCGCGCCAATCACCGCCTCACACTGCTTGAGATGAACGCCTTGCTGCGCGACATGGAGCGCACCGAGCGCAGCGGTCAATGCAATCACGGCCGTCCTACCTGGGTTCAATTCAGCCTGGATGCGTTGGACAAGCTATTTATGCGCGGCGAATGACAGCTTGTAATTGTTAATCCGACACTGTCTATCTATGTATTCCGCCATATTCCTCATGGGTCCGACGGCCTCCGGCAAGAGCGATCTTGCCGTTGCCTTAAGCCGTAGCCTGCCTTGCGAAATAATCAGCGTGGACTCCGCTATGGTTTATCGCGGTATGGACATCGGCACCGCCAAGCCCAGCCGGGAATTGCGTGAGCGCATCCCGCACCGCCTCATCGACATTCGCGACCCAGCCGAGGCCTATTCGGCAGCTCAATTCAGGCTGGATGCCTTACGCGAAATGGCCGAGATCAGGCAACGAGGGCGAATCCCCTTACTGGTCGGTGGCACCATGCTGTACTTTCGCGCCTTGCAGCGCGGGCTGTCCCATATGCCCGGTGCCGATGCCGCTGTCCGCGCACAACTGGAGGCACAGGCGCAAACATCGGGTTGGCCGGCCCTGCATGCTCGCCTGGCCCGCATCGACCCGGTAGCCGCCCAGCGCATTCATCCCAACGACCCGCAGCGCATTCAACGCGCCCTGGAGGTGTATGAAGTAAGCGGTGTGACGGTAACTGAACTTTATGCCCGCAAAACTGCCGAAGCTTGGGATAACACCGTGCTCAAGTTGATTATTGCGCCCAGCGACCGGACAGTAATGCACGCCATCATCGCCGACCGATTTCACGCAATGGTGCAGATTGGCTTATTAGACGAGGTGCGTGCGCTGTTCCACAGAGGTGATCTGCATGCGCAAACTCCCGCTCTGCGCGCCGTGGGTTATCGCCAAGTTTGGAGCTATCTGGAGGGTAAAACCGATTGCGAGCAGATGGTGAAAAGCGCTATTATAGCCACTCGGCAGTTGGCCAAACGCCAGTTCACCTGGCTGCGTAGCGAGCCTGACGCGGTCTGGTTCGACAGTCTTGATAAAGGCGTTTTCGAGTCAGTTGTAAAGTTTTGTGCCGATGCACTTTCAGCGCGCACTTAACGAAGTAAGCAACGCAGTTAAGTAAGACGAAGAATGTACCTTTAGCCGGGAGTTCAATTGGCACCCGGTTCTAATAACGAAAAAAGGAGAATGAATATGACTAAAGGGAAATCACTTCAAGACCCATTTTTAAATACCTTGCGCAAGGAAGGAGTGCCCGTCTCCATTTACCTGGTCAATGGCATCAAGTTGCAGGGTCAAATTGAGTCGTTCGATCAGTTTGTCGTCTTATTGAAAAATACCGTGAGTCAAATGGTCTATAAGCATGCGATTTCCACCGTCGTCCCGGCGCGCAATATAAAGCTCATCAATGTGGACGATGCAGCACCGGAACTTGGCAACGAGTAATCTCATTTCAACCGCAGTTTCACGGGGGCAAGAGATTGTTTGAGCGCCCCCGCAGCACTGAACGCGCTGTCCTCGTCCATATCGATTTAAATGCGGAAGGCGACCGTGAAGACCTTGCGGAGCTACAGGAACTTTCTCGCTCCGCCGGTGCCGACGTCGCCGCGATCATCACCGGTACGCGTCCCCGGCCTGACCCCAAATATTTTGTAGGAACCGGCAAGGCGGAGGAAATCCGCGTAGCGGTAGAGCGTGAACAGGCCCAGGTGGTACTGTTCAATCACGCCTTGTCACCCGCCCAGGAGCGCAATCTGGAGCGGCTTCTGCAATGCCGGGTGCTTGATCGCACCGGACTCATACTCGATATCTTCGCGCAACGCGCCAGCACCTACGAGGGCAAGTTGCAGGTCGAACTGGCCCAGTTACAGCACCTGTCTACGCGCCTGGTGCGCGGCTGGACTCACTTGGAGCGTCAAAAGGGCGGTATCGGTCTGCGCGGCCCTGGTGAAACCCAGCTGGAAACCGACCGCCGCCTGATCGGTGCCCGCATCAAGCAGATCAACAAGCGACTGGATAAGGTGCTTACCCAGCGCGAGCAGGGCAGGAAATCGCGGTTAAAGGCTTCCTTATTTACCGCCTCGCTGGTCGGTTACACCAACACCGGCAAGTCAACGCTGTTTAACCGGCTCACCGGTGCGGGTGTATACGCCGCCAATCAATTGTTCGCGACGCTTGACCCCACGCTGCGGCGCATCGAACTGCCGAATCGCGAGGTCTTGATTCTTGCCGACACGGTAGGCTTTATCCGCCACCTGCCGCACGATCTGGTGGCGGCGTTTCGCTCGACCCTGGAGGAGACGCGGCAGGCCAATCTTCTCCTGCATATAATTGATGCCCACGATGATAATCGGCATGCCAATGTCGAGCAGGTTAACCGCGTGCTCACCGAGATTGGCGCGGATGCGCTGCGGCAAATCGAGGTTTATAACAAGATTGACTTGTTGGAAGACGGTCAGCCGCGCCTGGAGCGCGATGAATTCGGCCGGGTCCAACGTGTGTGGTTATCCGCAGTGAGCGGTGCGGGGCTGGATCTGTTGCGCGAGGCGCTCGCCGAGCATGTTAACGAACATGATAATGCGCTGACGCAGGGTGGTGAGGATCAGTATCATGAATCGGGCACTGGATTGCCCGTGGCGCTCAGGGAACCCGTGCGTCATTCGTTGCGCCTGTTACCTACGGAAGGACGCCTGCGCGCCAGGCTATTCAATATGGGTGCGGTGCGCGAAGAACACCTCAGCGCCGAGGGCGACTGGTTGCTGGAGGTGGAACTTCAGCCACACAGCCTCGAACACCTGCGCGATGAGGCAGATGTGGCTTGATTCCTCGCGGGGCCGGATAACTCCTTGCGGACAGACCTCAAGAGCCATAAAATACGTAATGTGATGAGCCGTATTTCCCGCACTTTCACCTACTAAATAACCTGAACAGCTAAGGCCGTGATTTGAATGCATTCAGGCGTTGTGTGCCACTTTCACAGATATTTTCATGCGAGCCGACGGAACATTCATGGTATGACCCTTGTTAACAGTCTGCCAGAATCTTTCGATGTGCGAATCTCAAGATGTACGTTTCTACAGGGTGGCCACGAGCCACACTTTATCGAAGATTAACTATGGGCTTAACCATGAACGGAGTGACTGATGGCGTGGAATGAACCGGGTAACGGCAGTAAAGACCCTTGGGGCAATCGCAAAAATAACGAGCAGGGTCCGCCCGATCTTGATGAGATGGTGCGCAAGCTACAGCAGAAATTCAGGTCGCTGTTGGGTGGCAGCGGTAACGGTAGCGGCAGCAGCAGGCGTCCTGAAGGTGTAGGGCGAAGCGGTCCCGGATTCAGCATTATCGCGGCTCTCGCCGTGGTCGTCTGGGCGCTGTCCGGGATTTATATTATTGACTCCGCCGAGCGCGGTGTATTGCTGCGCTTTGGCACCTACGAACAAACCACCGGCCCCGGTCTGCACTGGCACCTTCCCTATCCGATTGAAACAGTAGACAAGGTGAACGTTGACGAGATCCGCAACGTGGAGATCGGTTTTCGTTCCGGCGACGAACTCAAGCAAGGTGTGGAGCCGGTGGCACGCGAGGCCTTGATGCTCACTGAAGATGAAAATATCGTTAACGTGAAGCTGGCCGTACAATACCGCGTCAAGGATGCACGCGATTATCTGTTCAATGTGATCGATCCCGACGCCACCCTGATTCAGGCGACCGAGAGCGCGGTGCGTGAAATCGTCGGCAAGAGCAGCATGGATTTTGTGCTTACTGAAGGCCGCACCGAGATCAGCAACCGCACCGAAGAATTAACGCAGCAGATCCTCGACCGTTACAAAACCGGTTTGCAGGTCACCAGTGTCAACATGCAGGACGCCCAGCCGCCGGATGAGGTGCAGGATGCCTTCCAGGATGCCATCAGGGCGATCTCCGACGAGCAGCGCCTGATCAATGAGGCCCAGGCCTATGCCAATGACATTATTCCGCGCGCCAAGGGCGCGGCGGCACGTCTCGAGCAGGAGGGTCAAGCGTACAAGGCCAAGGCGGTCGCCCAATCTCAGGGTGAGGCCAGCCGCTTCACGCAGGTATTGGGCGAATACACCAAGGCACCGGAGGTTACCCGCAAGCGTCTCTACCTGGAGGCCATGGAATCAGTGTTGACCAACACCAGCAAGGTTATGGTGGATGTAGAAGGAGGTAATAATCTGCTTTATCTGCCGCTTGATCGTTTGATGCAGCAAGGTAGCGTGCAGGCTAATCCCGCCGAGGCTGTAATACCGATGAATCCGGGTAACAGCGAAAAGATCGCACCCGCGCCAACACAGGAAAGAAATGATATGCGTGATCGTGACCGCGACCGGGGGGCATCCTAATGAGCCAGATGGCGCGTACAGGCGGCATTATCCTGCTGGTCTTCGTGGCGTTGATCGCCTCGTTTTCCATCTTCACCGTCACCCCGCGCGAGCGGGCGATTCTATTCAGCTTTGGGGAGATCAAACGCACCGATTTTGTTGCCGGGCTGCACTTCAAGTGGCCGTTCATTACCAATGTGCGTAAGTTCGACGCCCGCATTCATACCTTGGAGGCAGATCCCGAGGGTTATCTTACCAAGGAAAAAAAGAACGTTATCGTTGACTCCTTCGTCAAATGGCGTATCGAGAATGTGTCACGCTATTACACAGCAATGGGTGGCGATGAGGCGCGCGCGGGTCTGCGCCTGTATCAGATCGTCAAGGATGGATTACGCAGTGAATTCGGCAAGCGCACCATCCAGGAAGTCGTCTCCGGCGATCGCGTAAAGATCATGAATATCCTGACGGCTGCCGCCAATCAGCAGGCGCAAAAATTCGGCATCGAGGTTATCGATGTACGTCTAAGACGCGTCGATTTGCCGAAGGGAGTCAGCGCATCGGTATATCAGCGCATGGAGTCTGAACGTGCGCAATCGGCTAAGCAGTTGCGTGCCAATGGCGCTGAGGCTGCGGAGCGCATCCGCGCAAATGCAGACCGGCAGCGCACGATCATCCTGGCGGAGGCATTCAGCGGGGCGGAACGCACGCGCGGCGAGGGTGACGCACTGGCCTCCAGGACCTATGCCGAGGCGTATGGCAGCAATCCGGAGTTTTACTCGCTCTATCGCAGCCTGAACGCCTATAAAGACGTGTTCAAGAGTAAAAGCGACATGATGGTGCTGGAGCCGGACTCGGAGTTTTTTGAATACTTTAAAGATCCCCAGGCAGGTAATGGCGCAAATAACGCTAACCGGCAATCGGCAAGTCCGTCGCCACGCGCAGCAACTGCTAATCCACCGATTGAAACAGCGCCCTAAGATTCCGCCCGCTCAATCGCTCTAATTATTAATGTGGGATTCCCTGCTCATCGCGCTCGCCTTGATTTTGATCATCGAAGGCATGCTGCCATTTTTGAACCCGGCAGGTCTGCGCAAATCGCTGCTGCTGATTACGCAAATGGACGACAGAACGATGCGCATCGGCGGGCTGGTCAGCATGCTTGTCGGGATTGCCTTGCTGTATTGGGTTCACTGAAAACGTTGTCTCGCTCAAATCCACCAAACGTATTTATAGAAAAATAATCCATGGCCGATAAAGACCGCTGGCTGTTACCCGAGGGTATTGAAGACGTGCTGCCGCTCCAGGCTGAGCGCCTTGAAGGCTTACGCCGCGACCTGCTTGACCTGTTTCATAGCTGGGGTTACGAGTTGGTCATACCACCGTTGGTCGAGTATCTGGAATCTCTGTTGACCGGTACCGGCAATGACTTAGATCTGCAAACCTTCAAGATCACCGACCAACTCACCGGACGTTTGATGGGCGTGCGCGCCGACATGACGCCGCAGG
>JBDSOT010000041.1:0-5587 GCA_039914705.1 Gammaproteobacteria bacterium
CCCCCAAGCCTCGCCCTCAAGAAGTGCTTCTCAAAACCGGCGCCTTACAGAGCGCGATCTTCAACAGCGCCAACTTCTCAAGCATCGCCACCGACGCGAAGGGCGTCATCCAGATATTCAATGTCGGTGCCGAGCGCATGTTGGGTTATACGGCCGCCGAGGTAATGAACAAGATCACCCCGGCCGACATCTCCGATCCTCAGGAAGTGATAGCGCGTGCCGAGGCCTTGAGCCTCGAACTCGGCACCCCGATTACGCCGGGCTTTGAGGCACTGGTATTCAAGGCCTCGCGCGGCATCGAAGACATCTACGAGCTAACCTACTTCCGCAAGGATGGCAGCCGTTTCCCGGCGGTGGTGTCCGTCACGGCGCTGCGCGATGCGCAGGACGCCATCATCGGCTATCTGCTGATCGGCACCGACAATACCGCGCGCAAGCAGGCCGAAGAAGTATTGCACAAGGCGGGGGCCGAACTGGAACGCCTGCGCGCCGAAGCCGCGCTGCGAGCGAGTGAGCAACACTATCGCACACTGTTCGAATCCATCAATGAAGGTTTTTGTATCATCGAGAAGATCGGCGATGGCGTGAGCGAGCCGCTGGATTTTCGCTATATCGAAGCTAACCCGGCATTCGCAGTGCAGTCCGGTATCAGCGGTGTGGCCGGCAAAACCCTGCGCCAAGTGCTCCCGGATGAATTTGAGCAATGGCTCGTCACCTATGACACCGTTCTCGGCACGGGTGAGCCGACAAGATTTGAGCGCGGACTCATAACCCAAGGTCGCGTGCTGGAAGTCCACGCCTTTCGGGTCGAAGACGCTACACATCAACGCGTTGCGATTAACTTCAAAGACATTACTGAGCGCAAGCAGGCGGAACACGCCTTGCGTGAGGGCGAAGCGTTCAGCCGCAGTATTATCAAAAACAGCCCGGACTGTATCAAGGTACTCGATCTTGAAGGCAACTTACTCTCTATGCAAAGCGGACAGGCACTGTTGGGCATAGAAGACATCCATCCTTTTTTAAACACTTCGTGGATCGATTTCTGGGAAGGCGAGCATCGGCAGGCGGCGCAGTCGGCGGTCAGTTCGGCGTTGACAGGCGTGACGGCAAGATTCGTTGGTTTTTTTCGCACATTGCGCGGCGAAGCCAAGTGGTGGGATGTATCAGTTTCACCGATTTTCGATACTGACGGCAAGCCCGATCGTCTGCTCGCCGTTTCGCGCGACGTGACTGCACGCCGACAGGCGGAATTGAATTCGGAGTTTCTGGCCTCGGCCAGCCGCGATCTCGTGCATTGGACGAGCGTTGACGAAATGATGCAGAGCGTTGGCGCAAAAGTTGCCGCGCATCTTCATCTCTCACTGTGCGCATTCGCTGAAATTAACGAAGCGGCAGAGCAGCTGGTGATCCAGCACAACTGGCATCGGCAGGATGTGCCCAGCATGGCTGGGGTGTATCGGCTGGCGGATTTTGTAGAAGCAGAGTTTATAAGGCTGGCGCGCACAGCAGAAGTGATTGTGGTATGCGATGTGGTGAAGGACTTATGCACCGACCCTGCGAAATTCGCGACGCTCAACATTAAATCGTTCATCTGCGTGCCGCTCATCCAGGACGGGCAATGGCGCTTTGCGTTGTGCCTGTATAAAGATGTGGCCTATGACTGGCGCGAAGATGAGATTGAGCTGGCGCGTGAGTTGACCGCGCGCATCTGGACGCGCCTGCAACGCCTGCGCACCGAAGAGGCGCTGCGCAAGAGCGAGGGACGGGTGCGACATGCACTCGACTCGGCCGAACTGGGGACCTGGAGTGTTGACCCCGCGACTGGCTTATTTACCTCGGACGCACGCTTTAAGGCCATCTTCGGTATCTCGGTCGAAGGATTCGACAAGGAGCAGGCGCTGGCCCATATCCACCCCGATGATCACGTGCGAATTGAGGATGCGGTAGCGGCAGCGATACGCCCCGACGACCCCGTGCCATATGAAGTGGAGTACCGAGTTTCACATTCAGATGGGTCGCTGCATTGGGTGTTTGCCAAGGGGCGCGCAGCCTTCGCGGGATCAGGCGCACAGCGACTGTTGGTGAACTTTGCCGGCACGGTCGCCGATGTCACTGCGCGCAAACAAGCCGAGAATGACCTGCTTCAACGCACTGCCCAGTTCAAGACTCTCATCGACGAAGCGCCACTGGGCATACACTTGATTGATGCCAATTTCCGCATTCGGCAGGTGAACTCTACAGGACGACCGGCGTTTGGAAATATTCCTGACCTGATCGGCCGTGACTATGCCGAAGTGATGCACATTGTGTGGCCAGCGGCGCAAGCCGATGCAGCCGTCAACAAATTTCGCCACACGCTGGAGACCGGCGAACCTTGTTTTGTGCCTGAAATGATTGAAAGGCGTGCTGACAAACAGACGATAGAATATTACGAGTGGCAGATCAACCGCATCCCGCTTCCGGAGGGCGGTTTTGGTGTGGTGTGCTACTTCCGTGACATTTCCGTGCGCGTGCGGGC
The DNA here is from genome assembly GCA_039914705.1 of Gammaproteobacteria bacterium. Lineage (GTDB taxonomy): Bacteria > Pseudomonadota > Gammaproteobacteria > SURF-13 > SURF-13 > JBDSTW01. The sequence continues at coordinate 2,519 of JBDSOT010000041.1, forward strand.
GCAGCAGCAAATTCGCGAATCCGAAGAACGCTATCGCAATCTGTTCAACTCGATGGACGAGGGCTATTGCATCATCGAAATGATTTTTGATGAGCAGCAAAAGCCGGTTGATTGGCGCTATCTGGAGGTGAATCCTTCTTTCGAAAAGCAGACTGGAATAATCGACATCACGGGGAAACGGATACGTCAATTGGTCCCGGATCATGAAGAATACTGGTTTGAAATTTACGGCAAAGTAGCACTGACGGGCGAACCAGTGCGCTTTATCAATGAAGCGAAAGCGATGAACCGCTGGTTCGATCTGTATGCCTTCCGGGTAGGCGGGGAGGACAGCCGAAAAGTTGCCATCCTTTTCACTAACATCACTGCGGCCAAAGAGGCGGATAGCGCCTTGCGCGAATCCGTGCGCAAGCTGCGCAAAACAGAGATGGGATTGCGTGCAACTAAAACGGCATTATCGAATGAGAAGGCGGCGCTCGACGATCACGTCATACGGTTGCAACTGGTGAATAAAAATCTGATTGCCACCACAAATGAAGCACATGCCCTGGCCGAAGAAATTGAAATATCCAGAATAAAGATGGTTCATCTGGCACAACACGATGCCCTCACCGATTTACCAAACCGCAACCTGCTGAATGATCGGCTGGCCCAGGCGATTTCGCTGGCGCAACGACAGGGCAAGCAATTTGCACTGATGTTTGTGGATATGGATCGCTTTAAATACATCAACGACTCCCTCGGGCATGGAGTTGGCGACCAACTGCTGCAGGTTGTGGCGAAACGCCTGATGGCATGTGTGCGTAGCTCAGACACAGTATGCCGACAGGGTGGGGATGAATTCTTAATACTGCTAGGCGACGTCGAACAGGCGGAAGATGCCGCGCTCAGCGCACAAAAAATACTCGCAGCGCTTACAGTTCCATACCTTATCGATCAACTCGATATTCACATCACAGTGAGCATCGGCATCAGCATCTACCCTGATGATGCTCAGAATGCGGATGCGCTGATCAAAAGTGCGGACACAGCGATGTACCACGCCAAGACAGTCGGACGCAATAATTACCAGTTCTTTGAGCAGGACATGAACGTCCGGGCCGTCGAGCGGCATTTCATCGAAGGAGGGCTGCGCTACGCCCTGGAACGGCAGGAATTTATATTGCACTACCAACCCAAGATCAATCTTGAAAGCGGAACTATTTCCGGCGTCGAGGCACTCATACGCTGGCAGCATCCGCAACGCGGGTTGGTTCTGCCCGATGACTTTATCTGGATTGCCGAAGATTGCGGACTCATCGTGCCTATTGGTGCGTGGGTGTTGCGCGAGGCCTGTCGACAAGCCCAGGCTTGGCAGGATGCGGGTTTGCCGCCTGTGCCGGTGGCGGTCAATATCTCCGCTGTGCAGTTCAGGCACAAGGATTTTCTGGAAGGCGTCGCCGCTACTCTGAAGGAGACCGGCCTCGCGCCGCACTATCTGGAACTTGAGCTGACCGAGAGTGTGCTTATGCAGGATGCAGACTCAGCGGCCAGCGTGCTCAAGGCGCTCAAAGCCATCGGCGTGAGACTAGCCATTGATGACTTCGGTATCGGTTATTCCAGCTTGAGTTATCTAAAACGTTTCCCGATCGACACCCTGAAGATAGATCAGTCGTTCCTGCGTGACATCACGGATGCATCGGCTGAGTCGGACGATACCGCGATCATACTTGCAGTTGTCAGCATGGGAAAAAGTCTCAATCAGTGCGTCATTGCCGAAGGCGTTGAAACATCCGAACAGTTGGCATTTCTTAAGGCCCAGGGTTGCACCGAGGGACAGGGCTTTTATTTCAGCCAGCCGGTGTCTGCAGATGAGTTCAGCGAGTTGCTGCGAAAGGGTATCACTGCAAGCATTTTCGATTGATGATTGAAGTTCCTAGGCCGTGGGTTTTCCCTTGGTTAAAAGGTCATTTTTGATTTCGTGGCGGCGACCGCGGGAAAGGCCGCCTTGTCATTGCTTCAGACTCCCTGACTAAGCACGCCGCAATATCTTCCAGTTCGTCCGCGTTGCCGATAAAGACCTTGCGTCAGGTGTCCGCCGGAAACGGCTCATAACGTCCTTGGCGTGATGTGGCGGTGATTGCTGAGGGTGATTTCTCATAGCGAATATCCTTGGGATTCGAGCAGTGCCCTAGCGTGCAATACAGGTCTGAGGATCAGCCGGGCGGGTACATTACCTTATGGATGGTTAACCTCCGCTAGGGCACGAAATACCGCGTTGAAGGATACCTCGTCATTGCTTACGATACAGGCCACATCTGCGACCGTACAAACAGACAGCTTGCCGCCCATCATCATCCATCCATGTAGGTGGCCAGCCGTCCGTCCCGGAAAGTGTCATGAGGATGTCGCCACCTTGATACATGATACGTCTGTTGGCATAGCACATCGCTGGTGGGGTGAACACTCCACCGTGCTCAGTGATATCAATGTTATTTCCCCGGATTGTGTATTATGCCATCCGAGCTATACTTGCTGTGGGGGTAGCACTTGCACGGTACCTATAACGTCTCGTTGGTAATCCTGTCGATCGCCGTTGCGGTCCTCGCCTCCTACGTCGCCCTTGACATGGGGTCACGCGTTACGGCAGCAACGGGAAGTAAAGTAGCGCGCTACTGACTCGCCGGTGGCGCGGTTTCCATGGGGGTCGGCATCTGGTCTATGCATTTCATCGGAATGCTGGCCTTCCAACTGCCGGTACCCATGTCCTACGACATCCCGATTACCCTGCTGTCGCTGATAATCGCGATTGTGGCAGCGGGGTTTGCGCTTTATATCGTGAGCGGCTCGACCTTAAGCTTACCTAGGCTGCTCGGCGGCGGTGTGCTGATGGGCGCCGGTATCGCTACCATGCACTATACTGGCATGGCCGCTATGGAGATGGAGCCTCCGCTACGCTATGACCCTTTGCTGTTCAGCCTATCCATCCTGATCGCAGTGGCTGCCTCGGTGGTTGCCTTGTGGGCCGCTTTTCAGTTACGCGAGGAGACGATTTTATCCGCGTTCTGGAGAAAAGCCGGTAGCGCCGTC
>JBDSOT010000060.1:0-5756 GCA_039914705.1 Gammaproteobacteria bacterium
CAGCCGCGCAGTTGGTCGGAGACTGGCGCGCTCCAGGGTGAGATCAACTTCGATGCAGGCAGCGACACCCAAGGCCCTCTCGATATCGGCGTGAGTTTAGTGCGCCCAACGCCTGCTAACACTTCTACTCAACGTGCCGAACAACGCATCATAGTAACGGGTGATGGTGATTTCGTGTCGAACACCTACCTTGGCAATGGGGACAATCTGAACCTGGGGCTTAATATCGTTAACTGGTTAAGCCACGATGACAAACTGATCGCCATTCGCGCAACTACTGCGCCGGACACCGCGCTCAATTTATCGTACATTACTTCTTTGTTAGTCGGTTTCGGATTTTTATTCGCCCTGCCAATCGCCCTGCTCGGCACTGGATTAACCATCTGGCTGAGACGGCGCAAGCGTTAACCTGCCCGTGCCTGATTTCCTTACATTATGAATTCGCGCGTACTGCTCAATCTTGGTCTGCTCGTACTCGCCGCCATTGCCGGTCTGGTCATGGTGTATCTGCCCGGCCTGGAAAAGCCCGCGACACCGATTGCGTTGACCTCACTTAAACCCGCTCAGGTTACGCACATTCTGATGCAGCGCACTGGCCAGGCGGATATTAGACTGGTTAAACAACAACAGGGCTGGTTTATGACGGCACCTCTCACCTTGTCCGCCAACACGGCGAGTGTGGATTCTTTACTGGAACTCGCGCAGATCGAGAGTCAGCAGCAATTTAACGCGCGCGCGCAGGATCTCGGCAAATTCAATGTTGCCGAGCCGCGCGTGCGCGTGCGCCTGAACGATGAGGAAATCGCCTTCGGCGGCACTGAGCCGCTTCAGCAACGGCGCTATGTACTGGTAAACAACACCGTGCACCTCATTAACGAGGTGGTCTATGACAGTCTACTGAGCGCACCTACAGTGTGGGTCAGCAGCGCGTTGCTGCCGCCTGCCAGCCAGCTATCCAGCATCGAACTGCCCGGTATTACGCTATTCAAACAATCTAATGGCAGTTGGAAATTAACGCCTCCGCAAAATAATATTTCGAGTGACACCATCAATAGCCTGGTTGACGAGTGGACGCACGCCCAAGCCCAGCAGGTAAAGCCTTACACCACAGGCACGGCGCACGGCAAGGTGTTGCTGCATTTACAATCATCGAAAAACCCCATCAGCTTTGACATACAGGCGCGCACGCCCGAACTGATTTTGGCGCGGCCTGATTTGGGCGTTCAGTACCATCTGCCTGCGGAGCTTAGTGATCGGCTATTGAAGATGCCGGCACCGGCTGTCTCAAGCGAAGCGGGTGATGAAACATTACCGCACACGCATTGATATTCTGGCTGTGTCTTTTACTCATCTCTGAGTAATTTTAATATGCCAGAACTGCCCGAGGTAGAGACCACGCGCCGAGGCATCGCCACTCGCCTCGTAGGCAAAAAGGTTGTGCGCGTGATCGTGCGTGAGCCGCGTCTGCGCTGGCCGATTCCTCAAGAACTGGCCTTGCAATTGCCCGGAAATATTTTTAGCGCGGTAGAACGGCGCGCGAAATATTTGATGTTGAAGACTCCCGCCGGATGCCTGATTGCGCACCTTGGGATGTCGGGCAGCCTGCGCATCTTTCCTGCAACGGCCCCGCTCACGAAACATGATCATGCGGATATCGTGCTCGACAATAACACTTGTCTGCGCCTGCACGATCCACGCCGCTTCGGCGCACTACTGTGGACCAATAAAAATCCGCTCCAGCATCCGCTCTTGATCAATCTCGGCCCGGAACCGCTGGAAGCCGACTTCAATGGTGCCTATCTCTACCGGCAATCACGCGGACGTTCAGTGGCTGTAAAAAATTTAATCATGGACAGCCGGATCGTAGCGGGCGTTGGGAATATTTACGCGAGCGAGGCCTTGTTTACGGCGGGTATCCACCCCGCACGCGCCGCTGGGCGTATTTCCCGGCAGCGTTACGAACTACTCTCTCAAGCTATTAAACAGGTGCTTAACGCAGCTCTTGAGCAAGGTGGGACAACGTTGCGGGATTATTATGCGAGCGACGGCAAGGCGGGATATTTCAAACAGCAGTTGAAGGTTTACGGGCGTGCAGAACAGCCGTGCATTACCTGCAAGCTGCCCGTGCGGCTAATCAGGCAAGGACAACGTTCGAGCTATTACTGCAAATATTGTCAACGCTAAGCCAATAGGAAATTGAGGCAAAAAAATACTCAGTCTGCCTTTCGGCAGACTGAGCGTTTTTTAAACGTGAAGACTAATTACTTGGAGGGCAGAACCTTGGTGGCCTGCATTCCCTTGGGGCCGCGTGTGGCTTCGAATTCCACTTGCTGGCCTTCGGTCAGTGACTTGAAGCCATCACCCTGTACCGTGGAAAAATGGACGAACACATCATCGCTGCCGTCAGTGGGGGAGATAAAGCCAAAACCTTTGGCGTCGTTGAACCATTTAACTGTACCACTTTGCATATAAACACCTCTTTATCGTAAAACACTAGGGTTACTTTGGGATTAAACATTGCTGAAGGAACACGATCAAAGGTGGGGTACAGCCTCGCACTGCGGCAGGGGGTACGACAACCAACGGATACGGCAACTTCAAGCACCTCACGTCTTAATAGCGTGGTAAAACTGATGCTACAGAAAGCTTTTAGACAATACAAGCCCTTGAGTCAATAAATCGGCAAATCTAGGCCCGATCAATAGGAAACGCCAGTACTTCACGCAATTCGATGGCACCGGCCGCCAGCATAATCAGGCGATCAAGCCCCACCGCAACCCCGGCACAATCCGGCAGACCATGCCCCAGGGCCGCCAGCAGATGTTTATCCAAGGGCGTGTCGGTGGCCTGTAAGGCGCGCCGCCTGGCCCTGTCCTGTTCGAAGCGCTGGTGTTGCTCGGCGCTATCGGACAGCTCATGGTAACCGCTCGCGAGTTCAATACCATTAATATATAGCTCGAAACGCTCGGCCACGTCAGGCTCCGGAGGATTATGTTTAATCCTGGCCAGGGCCGCCTGCGAGGCGGGGTAATCATACAGAAAACACAATCGTCCGTGGCCCAGGCGCGGCTCCACACTATGCGACAACAGCAACTCCAGCCAGGTATCGCGGTCATTATCATCCAGCCCGGACGTCACAATACCTTGTGCATCCGCGCATGCGCGCAACTCCGCAATCGAGGCACGGTCAATATCGACTTTCACATAACGCAAAAAGGCATCACGGTAACTGATTCGCTCAGTTGATTTATCGGTGAGGACATCAGCCAATAAACCCGACACCAGTAATTCAACCTCATCCATGAGAGCGTACTGATCAAAACCCGGGCGATACCATTCCAGCAGGGTAAATTCGGGGTTATGCAGACGTCCCGCCTCGCCGTTACGGAAGGCCTTACAAATCTGGTAAATCGGCCCGCTGCCGGCGGCCAGCAGCCGTTTCATGGCGAATTCCGGCGAGGTTTGTAGAAACAGGTCGCGTCCGTGCGGTGCAAAGGGGCCGCTATAATGCGTAGTCAGGCTTTGTAAATGAGGCGCTGTCGCCGCACCGGCAGATAGCAACGGCGTCTCGACTTCCAGCACGCCGCGCGCCGCAAAAAAACTGCGTATTTCAGCGAGTATGCGGGCGCGCGCTTGCAGGTTTTCATGCGGCGCAGTTGGACGCCAATCAGTTTCAGGTTTCAAATGGATTATTTAAGCTCAAGGTTTACTAGTCCCGAAGACGCGCCGGGCATCGCAAAATATAGGTCGGGTTAGCCCAACAGGGCGTAACCCGACAGACACAGCCCATGGTTAATTGATGTGTCGGGTTACGCTACGCTAACCCGACCTACTACTTCACTCCTTAGCCCGCGCCACGTAGTCGCCGGTGCGCGTATCAATCCTGAGCAGGTCACCAATCTCCACGAACAAGGGCACGCGTACTACCGCACCGGTCTCCAGCGTTGCCGGCTTACCACCACCGCCCGAGGTATCGCCGCGCAATCCCGGATCCGTCTCGGTGACCTTCAGGATCACGAAATTGGGCGGAGTGATCGCCAAGGGTGTACCGTTCCACAACGTTACCGTGCATTTATCCTGTTCCTTGAGCCATTTTTTTGTCTCACCGACGGCATTGCTCTCTGCGGCATGCTGCTCAAAGGTATCGGGTGCCATGAAATGCCAAAACTCGCCATCGCAATAGAGATATTGCATTTCGGTATCCACAATATCCGCACCTTCCAGCGTATCGCCGGATTTAAAGGTGCGCTCGATGACGCGCCCCGTCTTTAGGTTACGAATCTTGACGCGGTTAAACGCCTGACCCTTGCCGGGTTTGACAAATTCGTTTTCGACGATGGCACACGGATAGCCGTCCATCATCACCTTGAGACCGCCCTTGAATTCATTAGTACTAAAGGTAGCCATTTCATCCTCATTCTGGGACTATAATCCCGCTATGAAATTAAAAACTTGCGTATGATACCCCTAAGTTCAGCGTCTTGGCAGGCCGCCGCCTGGCAGGCCGAATTGGCCCAGGCAATCAGTGACCCCGCTGACTTGCTGACCACTCTGGAATTAGCCCCCGAGCTGTTGCCGCCAGCCCTTGCCTCGGCAAAGGATTTCTCGCTGCGGGTGCCGCGCGGGTATGTGGCGCGCATGCAGAAAGGCAATCCGCACGACCCCCTGCTGCGCCAGGTGCTGCCCGTGGGCGAAGAACGGTTTATTGTGCCCGGTTTCACTGACGATGCGGTCGGCGACCTTGCCGCCATGACCGTCCCCGGATTGCTGCATAAATATCACGGCCGCGTATTGCTGGTCACCACCGGGGCCTGCGCTGTTCACTGCCGCTATTGTTTTCGCCGCCATTTCCCCTACTCCAGCGCCAATCCGGGCGCACAACAATGGGCGGCGGCCATTGAGTATATCAGTGCGGATGCTAGCATACGCGAAGTGATCCTGAGTGGCGGAGATCCGCTTAGCCTGACTGATCAGCGTCTGCAATCATTGGTAAACCGCTTGGAAAGAATTTCTCATTTAAAATATTTACGCATCCATACCCGCCTGCCCATCGTATTACCCGAACGCGTTTATGATGGTTTGCTGAGTTGGCTGACGGGCACGCGTCTAAAATCCATCATGGTCGTGCATGCCAATCATGCCAATGAAATTGACGACAGCGTGCGGCATGCCTTGTCACAGCTCACGGCGAGTGGCGTAACATTATTGAACCAATCCGTGCTGCTACGGGGGGTAAATGACTCCGCTCAGGCATTGGTAGCATTGAGCGAGGCCTTATTCGATGCGGGGGTGACGCCGTATTACCTGCATCTGCTGGACCGGGTAAATGGCGCTGCCCACTTCGAAGTCGCTGCGGCCCGCGCCTGCCAGATCATGGATCAACTGCGTGCATCACTACCGGGCTATTTAGTCCCGCGCCTGGTACGCGAGCAACCGGGAGAGAACTCCAAGCAGGCAGTGTTTTCCGCATAGGGCGTCCGGTTCACAATAAATCATGGCTTTTTAATAAGTACCCTGTTCGGTTAAAATCCCGGGCGCACTTTATATCTCATTTTTAATATTGGCCGAGGACAACGAATGAAGGAAAATCTCCTTCGCCTGCTTATCGTGGAAGACTCTTCAAATGACGCCGAGGCCATTATCAATGCCCTGCGCCGGGCGGGCTATGGCGTGCGCGCAACCCGCATCAACAACCGCGATGGTTTACAGGCTGCCCTGAAAGATCAGGTCACCGACATTATTTTGTGCGCCTCGAA
>JBDSOT010000079.1:0-3365 GCA_039914705.1 Gammaproteobacteria bacterium
GAGTTCACCGCGCCCGCACCGAGATTCAATTCATAAATCTCTTGCGAATAAAATAATCGACGGACACCTTGCCAGCACCGTGGAAAAATAGTACTGCGAGCAACAGGGTGAAATAAATGTGCGATAAATAACCTTCGTTCCAGTTTGTGCTGGCGTCCACTGCCCCCAGGTGAAAGGACACCGCCGCCATGAACGTTAGAAATATCAGCACCGCACTGCTTAAGCGCGTAGCCAGACCGATCACCAAGAGCACCGGACAGATAAGCTCTGCGCCGGTAGCCAGCACGGCCGCCACATGCGGCGGAAATACCGGCACCTTGAACACGTTTTCAAATAAAAACAGCGTGCGATTCCAATCGTCGATCTTCGCCAGGCCCGATTTCCAGAAGATATTCGCCATCCAGAGACGGATGACCAGATTAATCAGGGGACTCAACACATCGGCTCCCCTGATGACAGTACTTATAACATTCGTAATGGCATTAGCCATATCGCTTATTTCCGAGGCGGATCCTTGTTAAAATGTGTTGGCCTTCAATTTAGCAAAGGCTGCACTTTCGTTTATGTCACCCAGTTAAAATAAACCGGAGCAGTCGCCCCGGTTTAATCACCGGCAGCTTCACGATTAGCCTGCGTGTTTTTCCATCGTCTTTTTAGCGGCGGCACATTCTTCCTCGCTCAAGAATATAAAGCCCTTACCTTTGCAACTATTTTGACCCTGACACCCACTGGCACCCTTGCATTCTCCCTTGCCCTTACAAGAGTTCGCACCTTGGCAGGCAATCTTGCCATCGGCACTTGCCGCGCCGGTCTCCGCAGCGTAGGTAAAGCCGGCAGTTGCAAACAGACCCGCAGCGGTGGTTGCGAGAAGCAGACCTTGTAACGCTTTTACTGTATTCATTCCTAATCTCCAATTGTGGATGGGTTTACATTTATTTCGCTCAACTGACTTCTAATCTCATCATAGGTCGCACGACTCACGCCATCCTCACAAAAAGATCACATTTTGCTAACACAGCATTGATATGGAATTGAGCTAAAGGACAGGGTTCGATAAAAGAGCTCGGAGGGGTTTATGAAAGCCAGAGGATTCTCTCATTTACTCACTAAAAATCCGCTGCTTGTGCCGACGTGGTTAATTTCTTTGAGACTGAAATAGTCTGAAAGGGATTAATAAAAGGACAGTTGACGACATGATCGCTGTCCATAGGCCGTGCAGCATTGACCGTAACTGCTTTGCGCGACTGCATGTCGGCGATGTCACTGCGCGTTTCAAGCAGCGTTGCCTTCGATGGATCTCTCCATTCGACCATGGAGATTTTCCAAAGCGGGCTGTACGTGGAATCGCCAGGCGCCGCTATCGCAATACCGGCTTGGAAACCCATGGGGCCCGATCCCTTGATGCCATTCGCGAACTGGAAAAGGTCTTGGGCGGCTGCGCTCTCGATCGTCTTTGCAACCGTCGGCGCAAACACCACGCCCATCATCTTGGCGGGTTCTGAAGGGGCTGCGTCAGTCACAATATAGTAGATCGTCTTGCCCTCAGGGCCCCAACCTCGGTGTGCCACGAAGGTTACTTTCATATTTTTAGTGTCAATGTCTAGCACTTGTCCATCACCATAGGGAGATTCATCGCTCAGGGTCTTGCCTTTCCTGATGGGCATTTCACCTCCAGGCCAGCGGATTTGCGGCATGTTGAGGATAGCGTGGGTCTCTTCAAACTCAACCCGACCTTCGGCTTTGGCGCTAAGAATAGCTGCTTCGGAACATAAGACTTGGGACTGGCTACCCTCCTTCCAGGTAACATGCACGACGGAACGGACGGCGCTGTACCGGTCAGCCTGTGCCGGAGTATTGGGGAACACCTCATCCTGGAAACCGTGTATGCCGCCGCCCTTCGACCCATTCATAAACAGGTAGACGGGGACCAGCGACTCTTTGCGTATGTGGCTCAGCACACGCGCCAATTCGACACGCCAACCCTGTTGTTTGGTAATGAGCGCGGCATATTTCTCGTCGCTTGAGTCGGTGATAATGTAGTAGACAGGCTTGGCGTCAAAGAATCCCTGGTGCAGGGGGATATCTACTGGAACGTTGGCCCTGGATAACCTTAAGGTCTGCCCTGCGGTCTCCGCGGCTAGCGCAGGAACCGCAAAACCTAAGACCAAGGCGAGCAATAAGATGCGATTGAGCGTTTTCATTTCACTCTCCATATACTCAAGGTTACGATATTTGTTTTACGTAGTACTTTTTGTGGGGTTTTTGCCGCTAGATGCGATGACGTCAGATGTTTCTTCATGTCCTTCTCCTTTTATATATCCATGTAACAATAGTCAATCGCGGATAAATCAGCCAAATACCGCTGTACCCGCCATCTGTATGGAATAATAATTCCTACTTCACGGCCTGTTCACGACAAGATCACATTTTGATCACTAGTGAGTGAACCACAACAAACTTCTTCGCAGTCTTGATAGTGCGCTTCAACAGGACTAGCGGTTTATCAAGCATTCCCCTATAACAGGCTAGGCGGCTGTAAGCGGGGCCAAGCACCTGGCCTGTATTTATTATTTAGGTATGGGCTGGATTAACGTAAGTCGGCATCTATCGCTATCGAGGCGGGCACGGCCGGATTTACCCGTGTCAGGAAACCGCTTGCGACATAGGAACGCTGGCCGGGTGCAAAGCGCGGCGCGAGCAGGGCATCGTTGATCTCGCGCGTGACCGCAAAGCGATTGAAGGCTGTGGCCGGGAGGTACAGCCGCGTATTGGGCAGTCCGTCGGATGTGCCGTTGACGTCCGCCTCTACGAACGAAATAACGCCGTCGCCGTTTGTATCCACGCGCGCCACCTGCTTGGCATAGGCATCGGTCAATCGTTTGCCTATGTTGGCGGGTGTAGTCGGTGGTATGGCGGGCTCGAAGGATTTCACGCGCACGAAGACGTCAAGAATCACTTCATTAGTCAGTCTGCTCGGCAGGAAACGCAGGCGCGTCTCTTTTTGCGCCGGGTTGGTCGCCTCGGTACGGTCGGGGTCGCGCGGATTATCGGGATTGTCGCCGTGGGTCTGCGTCGGATTGGCCGGTTTGCCTAGGGGTGAAGGTCCATCACCGGGGATGCGGGAATCAAAGTCTGCGGCGTATTGCAGGCTCGGGAAGGTGGTGGGCACACCGCCGGTGGAGGGCAGTTCATAGTGCGGGAATACCCAATTGGTGCCGGGATTAAATTCCCAGTAGGTGTGCACGTCGCTCTGCTGTTGCGAGTTAAACGTGCCGGCACTGACCGGGAACGGTACGGTATTACCCTGTTTAGTGGGAAATACGTCGCTCGTGGAGGGAAATACCGGGACCTTGCCATCGACAGTG
>JBDSOT010000104.1:0-15764 GCA_039914705.1 Gammaproteobacteria bacterium
CTGTGCTCAATCTGCTGGCGCGTCTTGGCTCGGGTTTCGATATTGTCTCAGTCGGCGAACTCGAACGGGTAATTGCCGCAGGTGGCGATCCGCGCAAAATAATATTTTCCGGCGTCGGCAAGCGTGCAGATGAAATGCACCGCGCCCTGGAACTCGGCATCTATTGCTTCAACGTAGAATCCGCGGCGGAATTGGAGCGCCTGAATGAGGTCGCCGCCAGTCTCGCGTTGCGCGCTCCGATCTCGTTGCGTGTTAATCCGGACGTCGATGCGCGCACCCATCCGTATATCTCCACGGGTCTTGCTGAAAACAAATTCGGCGTCGATATCAACACGGCCCTTGAAATTTATCTGCGCGCAGCCCATTTAGAACATATCGAGGTACTCGGCGTTGCTTGCCACATCGGCTCGCAATTGACCCAAACAGAACCGTTCGTCGCTGCGCTTAAGCGCGTGCTGAGGCTCGTCGATAACCTTGCCGGGCAAGGCATTCCTATCGCCCATCTTGATCTGGGTGGCGGCCTGGGCATTCGTTATGACGATGAAGCCCCGCCTACACCGGCGGATTATGCGGCGGCGCTGTTGAAAGAGCTGCGCGGTTGTGCTTATAAAATTCTGATCGAACCCGGCCGCGCGATCGTCGGCAATGCGGGCGTCTTGTTGACCAAGGTCGAATACCTGAAACATAACGAGCATAAAAATTTTGCTATCGTCGATGCCGCCATGAATGATCTGCTGCGCCCCGCGCTTTATCAGGCCTACCATGACATTAAACCGGTAGAGGAGCGCGGCGGCACCACGCAGACTTACGAAATCGTCGGGCCGGTGTGCGAGAGCGGGGATTTTCTCGGCCATCAACGCACATTGAATTTGCGTCAGGATGATGTGCTGGCGATCATGTCGGCGGGTGCTTATGGCATGAGTATGAGTTCCAATTACAATACGCGTCCGCGCGCGGCCGAAATTATCGTAGACGGTGAGAAAATAAATTTGATCAGGGCGCGGGGAAACGTGTCAGATTTATTTGCCGGGGAACAATTGCTGCCGTAAATACAGCTTTTAGCACCGACCAGCAATGGCGGCTGGCTCATTAACCAAGGATATGCATTGGAACAATTTCGCGGAACAACAATTTTATCGGTGCGCCGTAACAATACCGTCGTGATCGGCGGTGACGGCCAGGTATCGATGGGCAATACCATCATGAAGGGCAACGCGCGCAAGGTGCGCCGTCTTTATCACGACCAGGTCATCGCCGGTTTTGCCGGAGGCACGGCCGATGCCTTTACGCTGTTCGAGCGCTTCGAGGCCAAGCTGGAAAAACACCAGGGAAATCTCACGCGCTCGGCCGTGGAACTCGCCAAGGACTGGCGCACCGATCGCATGCTGCGTCGTCTTGAGGCCTTGATGGCGGTAGCCGACAAAACCACCTCGCTGATCATTACCGGCAATGGTGATGTCATTGAGCCGGAAAATAGTTTGATCGCGATCGGCTCCGGCGGCCCCTTTGCGCAGGCTGCGGCGCGCGCCTTACTGGAGAATACCGAACTCGACGCACGCAGCATCGTCGAAAAAAGCCTTATCGTGGCCTCGGATATTTGCGTCTTCACCAACCGGAATTTAATACTTGAGGAATTGACTGCCGACGCACTCTAGCGCGGCAAATATTTATGTCCCTGACACCTCGCGAGATCGTCCATGAACTGGACAAACACATCATCGGCCAGGACGCCGCGAAGCGCGCCGTGGCTATCGCCCTGCGCAACCGCTGGCGGCGCGGTCAAGTGGACGAAAAACTGCGCAATGAGATCACGCCCAAGAATATCCTGATGATCGGGCCGACCGGCGTCGGCAAGACCGAGATCGCGCGGCGTCTGGCCAAGCTCGCCAATGCGCCTTTTATTAAAGTTGAAGCGACCAAGTTCACCGAGGTCGGCTATGTGGGACGCGACGTGGAATCCATCATCCGCGATCTGGTCGACACGTCGATCAAGATGACGCGTGAGGAGGAAATGAAAAAGGTGCGTGACCGCGCACAGGACGGTGCCGAAGAGCGCATCCTCGATATTTTATTGCGTCCGGCACGCGATGCGACGGCGCATACGGCGGAACCCGGCACAGCTAGCGTTGAAGAATCGCCGACGCGCCAGCGCTTTCGCAAGATGCTGCGCGAAGGCCAGCTTGATGAGCGCGAGATCGAGGTCGAAATCAGCGCCGCCCCCATGGGGGTCGAGATCATGGCCCCGCCCGGCATGGAAGAGATGACCAACCAGTTACAGGGCATGTTCCAAAACCTCGCCAGCAACCGCACGCGCACGCGTAAGTTGCACATCAAGGAAGCGCTGAAATTACTCACCGACGAACAGGCCGCCAAGCTCATCGACGAGGAGGCCCTGAAGACGCGCGCCTTGTATAACGTGGAACAGAACGGCATCGTATTTCTTGATGAGATAGACAAGATCGCTAAGCGTTCCGAGTTTACCGGGGCCGATGTTTCGCGCGAGGGCGTGCAACGCGATTTGCTGCCGCTCGTTGAAGGCAGCACGGTGTCAACAAAATACGGCGCGGTCAAGACCGACCATATTTTATTTATCGCCTCGGGTGCCTTTCACGTCGCCAAGCCCTCGGACTTGATCCCGGAATTGCAGGGGCGCGTGCCGATTCGCGTGGAACTCGATGCCCTGAACGTTGGGGACTTCGTGCGCATCCTCACCGAGCCGGACGCTTCACTCACCGAACAATACAGCGCCCTGCTGGCCACCGAAGGCGTCACGCTCAGTTTCTCCAGGGATGGCATCGCGCGCCTGGCGGAGGTCGCCTGGCAGGTTAACGAGCGCACGGAAAATATCGGGGCGCGCCGTCTGCACACGGTCATGGAACGCCTGCTCGAAAGTATCTCCTTTGAAGCCTCTGATAATTCCGGCCAAACCGTCGAGGCCGATGCCGCTTATGTCGACAAACACTTGAGCGCGCTCGCACAAAATGACGATTTGAGCCGCTATATATTATAAAAAGTGCAACTGGTTTTATGCCCAGACCCACCGACATTACCCTGCATCAGCAATCGCGCATACTCGAAGTGGCCTTCGACGACGGCACGCGTTTTAGCTTGCCATGCGAGTATCTGCGCGTGCACTCGCCCTCGGCCGAGGTGCGCGGCCACGGTCCGGGGCAGGAGGTATTGCAGCTCGGAAAGGAAAACGTCAATATTACCGCTGTCGATCCAGTGGGCAATTACGCGGTCAGGTTGCACTTCGACGACGGTCACAACACCGGCCTGTTTTCCTGGAAGCTATTGCATGAGCTTGGCCTACATCAGGATGAGTGGTGGCGGATCTACCTCGAACGCTTACACAAGGCCGGCCATCAGCGCAGCTAAGGAAGCTCTGATTTATTCAGAGTTTCCCTAAATCAGCCGCTGTGCCTTAGCCGCAAAAGACAGGCAACTTACGTCCATGGCCAAACAATCACATTTTACTCACTTTGGTTTCCAGCAAGTATCCGAGGCGGAAAAGGCCAGCAAGGTAGCCGACGTTTTCGATTCGGTGGCGAACAGATATGACGTAATGAATGACGTTATGTCCTTCGGCATTCATCGACTGTGGAAACGCTTTACCGTAGAGATGGGCAACGTGCGCAACGGCCAGCGCGTTCTCGATCTTGCGGGCGGTACGGGAGATTTGGCCGCCAAGTTTGCAGCGCGCGTGGGCGCACAGGGACAAGTTGTCGTCGCCGATATTAATGCCGCCATGCTTCAACGTGGGCGCGAGCGCCTGGTGAATGACGGCATCGTCGGCAATGTTGAATACGTGCAGACTGATGCGGAAACACTGCCCTTCCCGGATAATCATTTTGACTGCATCACCATGGCCTTCGGCCTGCGCAACGTTACGCATAAAGACCGCGCCCTTGCCGCCATGTACCGTGTGCTGAAACCGGGCGGTCAACTGCTGGTGCTGGAATTTTCCAAGCTGAACATCCCCGCCCTGCAACCGCTTTACGATCTGTATTCCTTCAAACTCCTGCCACTCATGGGCAAACTGATCGCACAAGATGCCGACAGCTACCGCTATCTTGCCGAGTCGATACGCATGCACCCAGATCAGGAAGAACTCAAAGAGATGATGCACAATGCCGGTCTCGAGCGCTGCGAATATTTCAACTTGAGCGGCGGTATTGTCGCCCTGCATCGCGGATATAAATTGTGAAGGCCCGCATACGTCTTGATGAAAACACCCGCTACGCCGGGTTTTGGCGCCGCGCCGCAGCCGCGATTATCGACAGCCTAATACTCGTGCCTTTGCTAGGTATTATTTTGTATCTGATATACGGCTATTCTTATTTTGATTTAAATCCAGACCCCACTCGCCCGCTCACTGCCCATGCGTTATGGGAGCCGCTAATCAAGATTATTGCGCCCATTCTTCTTACCATTTTTTTATGGGTAAAATTTTTGGGAACGCCTGGCAAATTATTGCTTGACTGCCACCTCGTGCATGCCGAAACCGGCCAGGCGCTCAGCGCGCGGCGCGCACTATTACGTTACCTTGCCTATTACCTTTCCGCATTGCCCATCATGCTAGGTTTTTTATGGGTGGCCTGGGACAAACGCAAGCAAGGGTTCCATGACAAGATTGCCAATAGCGTGGTCGTGATTTACGACGAGTCCGCTGCGACGTTCGAAGAATTACCGACGCAGTTCGGCAAGGAAATTTACTGATGCCCACGCTGCCGATTACACGCACAATTACCTCCGTTATCGAAGCTGCGCTTAATCGTTACCTGCATCTTGATCCTGCTATTTTGCCGCGTCTTAGCGCGCTAGCTGGCAAGGTCATTGCCGTTGAGTTCAAGGGACTCGACTGGAACTGGTACCTGCTGCCCGCAGAGAGTGGCATACAGGTGCGCAATGACTATGAGGGTATTGTCGATACTAAACTGCGCGGTACACCCTGGGCGCTGCTGCGCCTGGGTACGCAAAAAAAAGAGGGTGATACATCTGCGATATTTTCCGGCGACGTTGAGATCAGCGGCGATGTGGGATTGGGCCAGCGCTTCAAACAGATTCTCGATGAGATCGACATCGATTGGGAAGAACTGCTCTCCAAAGTCATCGGGGATATACCTGCCCATCAAGCCGGAAATGCCGCGCGCCGAGCGCGGGCTTGGGGTGCGCGTTCGCTGGAAACTTTGGCGCACAATTTTGCCGAGTATCAGCAAGAGGAGGCTCGTAATCTGCCCGCAGCATACGAAATGGCCGGATTCCTCAAGGCCGTCGATGTGATACGCGATGATGTCGAGCGCATGGCACAACGCGTGCGCCGCTTACAAGACCACCTGGCCAAACCACAGGGAGGTGAAGTTTGATCCGCGTCGGTCAGGTCCGGCGGCTGCTGCACATTAATCGCATCCTGGTTCGCCACGGACTCGATGAGATTATCTTCGCCACCCACCTGTTCCGCCCGGTGCGATTTCTGCTCTATGTACTGCCCTGGAATTGGCTGCGCGGCAGGCAGCTCCCCCGCGCGATGCGCATCCGCAAGGCGCTCGAAGATCTCGGCCCGGTATTCATAAAATTCGGCCAGATGTTGTCCACACGGCCCGACCTGTTGCCCGATGATATTGCCCTGGAATTGGCGCTGCTTCAGGATCGGGTGCCACCATTCCCCGGTGCGCTCGCACGCACCATTATCGAACAGGCCTACGGTAAAAAGGTGCATGAGGTGTTTCGCGAATTCGATGAGACGCCGTTTGCCTCCGCCTCTATTGCGCAGGTGCACTTGGCCCATCTGCACGACGGGCGCGAGGTTATTATCAAGGTGGTGCGCCCTGCCATCGAAAAGGTGATTCGCCGCGATGTCAGTCTGCTGTACACGCTCGCCGATTTGGCTGAACGCTATTGGTCGGAGGCCAAGCGCCTGCGCCCGCGCGAGGTCGTCGCGGAGTACGAAAAAACCATTCTTGATGAACTCGATTTAATGCGCGAGGCGGCTAACGCCAGCCAACTACGACGCAATTTTTTAAATTCACCGCTGCTCTACATCCCCGAGATTGAATGGCCGCTGGCGCGCCGCAATGTAATCGTCATGGAGCGCATCTTCGGCACGCCGATCAGTGACATTGAGACTTTAGTTGCGCAAGGCATCAGCCTTAAAGACCTCGCCGAACGCGGCGTGCAAATATTTTTCACCCAGGTTTTCGAGCACAGTTTTTTCCACGCGGACATGCATCCTGGAAATATTTTTGTGTCAAAGGAAGGACAATACATCGCTGTCGATTTCGGCATTATGGGCACCTTGAGTCCGCAGGATCAGCGTTACCTGGCGGAAAATTTTCTGGCTTTTTTCAATCGCGACTACCGGCGCGTCGGACAATTACACGTCGATGCCGGCTGGGTTCCCGCAGGCACGCGTGTCGATGAATTTGAGTCCGCCATCCGCACCGTGTGCGAACCGATTTTCGAGCGCCCTCTGAAAGACATTTCATTCGGGAATTTACTGCTGCGCCTGTTTCAAACGGCGCGGCGCTTCAATATGGAGATACAGCCGCAACTGGTGTTGCTGCAAAAAACCTTGCTTAATATTGAGGGCCTGGGTCGCCAGTTATATCCCGATCTGGATTTATGGCAAACCTCAAAACCCTTTTTAGAGCGTTGGATGAGTGAGCAGGTCGGCCCGCGCGCCTTGCTGAAATCGCTACGCGAAAATGCCCCGCAATGGGCGGAAAAGCTACCGGATATCCCCTTGCTGCTGCATGATGTTCTGCAACAGGCGCGCGACGGGAAATTGGAGGTGGAATGGAAGTCTGCGCAACTGGACAAGATTCATCGTGATATTAAGCGCGGCAGCCAGCGCAGCTTTATGGCGATCATCGGTGCAGCATTCATCATCAGCGCCGCTATCATTAAGGGCCTGGATGGTTACGGCCCGGTGATGCTCGGTAATGCGCCGCTACTGACCTGGTTGTTAGGAGCCATCGGCGTACTCGCTCTGTTCAGCGCCTGGCCGGAAAAGTAAAACTAAGCTCACGGCCGCGCCAGGGATGCCTCGACCTCATCACGCTTTTCCTGACCCACCAGCGTTTCGATTAACTCCAGCGCAAAATCCATTGCCGTGCCCGGCCCGCGCGAGGTGAGTACCAGACCGTCTCTTACCACCGCCTGATCTTTCAACATCACATTCTGCAACTGCATGTTTTCCAGCACACCGGGGTAGCCGGTGGCCTGTTTACCATTCAATAGTCCCGCGTTGGCCAGGACGCTGGGCGCAGCGCAGATGGCGGCGGTAAATTTTCCGCTGTTCGCCATTTTTTTGAGCAATGCCGAAATTCGCGGGTCATTGTTGAGATTGTCCGTGCCGGGTTGGCCGCCGGGCAAGACCACCATGTCGAAGTCTTGTTGCAGGGCATTATCGAGCGTGGTATCGGCGAGCAGACGCGTGCCACGGCTGGCGCGCACGGGCTGGTCGTCAAGTCCTGCGCTGACGACGTTAATGCCCGCGCGGCGCAGCAGGTCGATGATAGTCACGGCCTCAATTTCCTCACAGCCTTGCGCCAGCGGCACCAATACATTTTTCATGCGCTATAGTTCAGTAGCGCAACAGGTTTACGCGGATTACTCATCGTAAGCCAGATGCCGGTGCCCGTAGCGAATGACGAGCACTGCTATGGCGAGCACAAGAATCGCCAAGGATAAGGCCACTAAATTCCAGCCTTGTATCTCTTTCATGCCGATAATTATGTAACGCGCGATGGCAACCATGGCGATGTAGAGCGGGTAGCGTACCGGTAATTTACCGCTGCTCAAATACAGCGCTACCATGGTGATAATTTCGAGATAGATAAACAACAGCAAGATGTCTTGCAACAACACCTCACGGCGCACAACGATGGCGGCGAATTCTTGCCCGATTGCTACGATGGTTGCCAGAGTAATCAGTCCCAAACCGGCCCATTCAATAATAAAAAGCGTACGCATGACGCGCCCATCCGGTGCGATCCCAATTTTTCTCATATTTCCCCCTGATTGTCAGTGCGAAAGGTGACGCTCATTTAAGCCTCTTTAATTAGGTAGCATCGCCGTCTGTGCGCAGGACTATCTTTCCGCGCGCGCCTGCACGATGGTTAAACCTTTCAATAGATTGAGCGCCTCGTGCAATTGGTAATCGGTATCGGGCGAGGCTAATGGCTTCTTTTCGCCGGCTGCGGGCGTAGCCGGGACGACACCGTTGGCACCGGGTTCGACGGCAGGTTTGGTGCCCTCCGGGTTCTCGTCCTTGTTAAGGTCGATCTTGATATTGATGTCTTTGCCCGGCGCAGGCGTCGTGCCGTTAATCAAATGTCGGCTGAGATCAGCCTCCTTCAGGGGCTGTATCACAATCTCGTCATTGGAGGCGAGCTTGATATTGTTCAGCACCACATCGGGGACTATTCCCTCGGCCTGGATAGACCGCCCCGATGGCGTGTAGTAACGCGCGGTGGTGAGCTTGACGGCCGAGTCATTGGTCATCGGCAGCACCGTTTGCACCGAACCCTTGCCGAAGGTCTTCTCGCCCATCACGATAGCGCGCTTTTGATCTTGCAGCGCGCCTGCCACGATCTCGGAGGCCGAGGCAGAACCGCTGTTCACCAACACCACCAGCGGCGCGCCTTTTAATACATCTTCGGGTGTAGCATTGAACTTGAGTTCGGAGTCCTTCGCGCGGCCCTGGGTGTAAACGATCAGGCCCTTCTCCAGAAAGGCATCGCTGACGGCCACGGCCGCGCCCAGCACACCACCGGGGTTATTGCGCAGATCCAGCACCAAACCCTTGAGCGGACCGCCGTTTTCTGTATTGAGTTTGCCGATGGCGTCAACCATATTAGGGCCGGTCTGACCCTGAAACTGTGATACACGCACATAACCAAAGCCCGGATCGAGCATTTGCGTCTTGACGCTTTTCACCTTGATAATCGCGCGCGTGAGGGTAATCTGCAGCGGCTTTTCCTCACCCTTGCGTAGAATAGTCAGCGTGATCGGCGTGCCCACCTTACCGCGCATGAGATTTACCGCCTCGTTCAGCTCGACACCCTGCATCGGGGTTTCATCGAGCCGTATAATCAAATCGCCGGCCTGCACCCCACCGCGCGCTGCCGGGGTATCGTCGATGGGGGCGACTACCTTGACTAATCCGTCCTCCATGCCAACCTCAAGCCCCAGTCCGCCGAATTCGCCAGTGGTGCCGATCTGCAATTCCTGAAAATCCTTCGCATCCAGAAATGAGGAGTGCGGATCAAGACCCGACAGCATGCCGCGAATGGCATATTCGAGCAGGGTCTTGTCTTCCACCGGTTCGACGTAGTCGCTCTTGATCTTGGCAAATACCTCGGTAAAGGTGCGCAATTCTTCCAGTGGTAACGGCGCTGCCGCCACTACGACGTCCTCGCGCTGCGCGAACACGCCCCGGCCGATAGCCAGCGAAAGTCCCAGCATCACACCCAGGCACAGGATTAATACGTTACGGAATGTCGTGTTCATGCATGCTCCACCATCAAGTAGGACTACATTTACGGATTTATCTCTTCCTTGGATATTTAAACGGCTGTTTAGTTGCCGCTTTATATTACTAAGCTATTTTTGCACCTCTTTTTTGCACCACAGAGCCGGATTACTCGGCTCACCCTGATGACGAATCTCGAAATACAGGCCCGCGCTACTATCAGCAGCACTACTTCCCACATTAGCGATAACATCGCCCGCTTCCACCCAGTCGCCAGTGATTTTACCCAGGCTTTGATTCTGTCCGTATAGGCTCATGTAACCATCGCCGTGGTCGATAATCATGAGCAAACCAAAGCCACGCAGCAAATCGGCGAAGGCAACACGACCGTAAGAGACTGCTTGAACCTGCTGGCCTGCACGCGCGCCGATCACCACGCCCTGCCATTTCATTGCCCCCTCCATGCGCGGGCTGCCGTAAGAATTCAGTATCGGCCCGATCACCGGCCAGGACAGTTCACCTTTAAGGCTCACAAACGGCTTGCGGTCGCCCGGCTCCGGCGCAACGTTGGCAAGCGCCTGCTGTAATTTCGGTAACAGTTCTTCGAGTTGGCGCTGATCCTCGATCAGACGCTGCAATTCCTGGTTCTTGTTTTGTATCTCAGCGCCGAGTTGCGCCAATAACTGACGACGCCGTTGCTGACTGTCTTCCAGGGCTTGTTTTCCATCGCGTTGCGCGGCGCTTAGCTTGGCTACCTCTGCAAGCTGCTGTTTGACCGTCAGCTCAAGGGCGTCAACTTGTGCTAACTCTGCTGCCAGCCCGCTAATATGCTGAGTTCTGGCGCGGTTGAAGTAATCATAATATATCAGGCTGCGCCCTATAGTGGCAGGATTCTGCTGATTCAATAAGGCCTTTAAATATTGCTGGCGGCCTATCACATAGGTTGCGCGCATCTGGGCACTCAGTGCAGCGCGTTGTTTTATCAAGGCATCCTGCTGCAACTGCCGGGCGGTTTGCAGTTCGGCCAGCCTCTTCGTTTGCATCTGTAATTCGGTGTCACGTTGGGCAAGCTCCTGGCTGAACCGGGCAATATCCTGCTCGGCAACCTGCAATTGCTTATTCACCGCATCGTGTTGCCCATGTGTCTTTTGCAGGTTGGCGCGCAACGCATCAATCTGCGTGCGTAGGGTTTCCAGATCGGCAGACTTGGTTTTATAGTTCGCATCATCGCTCGCCGGGTCGGCTGCTGCGACGCTGCCGCACAACAGAAAGGACAACAGAAGGCGCAGTAGATTATTGAGCAAGCTCCACCAATGTATCACCGCTCATCTCGGCGGGAATATCCAGGCCCATCAGATAAAGCATAGTCGGCGCGACGTCGGACAGGGCACCGCCGTTGGCCACAGTGGCCGGACGCCCGACGTAAATAAACGGAACTGGGTTGACGGTGTGCGCGGTGTGCGCCTGCCCGGTACCGTCACCGCTCATCTGTTCGGCATTGCCGTGGTCGGCGGTAATCAGTAATTCCCCGCCTACCTTTTGCAAGGCTTCCACGATGCGACCCAGGCAGGTGTCCAGAGTTTCTATGGCCTGCACGGCCGCGGGGAAATTGCCGGTGTGGCCCACCATATCCGCGTTGGCGAAGTTGCAAATTATGGCATCGTATTTTCCGCTTCCTATCGCCTGCACGAGCTCATCGGTTACCTGCGGGGCGCTCATCTGCGGCTGTAAATCATAGGTGGCTACGTGTGGGGATGGGATGAGTATGCGGTCTTCGCCGGCGAACGGATGTTCTTCACCGCCGTTGAAAAAGAACGTCACGTGCGCATACTTTTCCGTCTCGGCGATACGCAATTGGCGCAGCCCTGCATTGGCAATATAGGCGCCGAACACGTTATGCAGGCGCTCGGGCGGGAACGCCACGGGTATGCCGAAATCCTCGCTGTATTCCGTGAGGCCGACAAAGCTCGCCAGCCTGGGCACCGTATTTCGCTTGAAGCAATCAAAGCTCGGTTCAATAAAGGCACGCGTGATTTGGCGCGCGCGGTCGGCGCGAAAATTCATGAACATAATCACATCACCGTCTTCCACGCGCACTGCGGATTCGCCGGGTTGAATAATCGCGCTGGCCTGCACGAATTCATCCGACTCGCCGCGCGCGTAGGCCATGGCCAAAGCCGTGCCGGCATCCGGCGCTGTAAACTCAGACTTGCCTTGGGCAATCAGCTCGTAGGCGCGCACTATGCGTTCCCAGCGATTATCGCGATCCATCGCGTAATAGCGGCCGATAATCGAGGCGATGCGACCGACCCCGAGTTCATCAAATTTGGCCTGTATGTCTTGAATAGAACCTGCGGCGCTGCGCGGCGGCGTGTCGCGCCCGTCCAGAAAGGCGTGCAGGTATACGCGCTGTGCACCACGCTTGACGGCCAGTTCCATCATCGCGTGGATATGTTGCTCATGGCTGTGCACGCCGCCCGGCGACAGTAAGCCGAGGATGTGCAGGCATTTCCCATTGGCGATAACAATATCCACCGCGTCGGTTAATACCGCATTGTTGCAAAAAGAACCGGTGCGGACGGCGCGCTCAATGCGCGTGAATTCCTGATATACCACGCGCCCCGCACCGAGGTTGAGATGCCCGACCTCGGAATTGCCCATCTGCTCATCGGGTAGCCCGACGTTCAGACCCGAGGTACTGATAAGCGTGTGCGGAAACGCCTTGACCAGGGTGTCCCACACCGGCTTGCGCGCGCTGTAGATTGCGTTGCCGTCCGGGTTGTCGCTGTGTCCCCAACCGTCCAGCACAACAAGGACGATCGGCCTATGGGTCAACGGCATGGCATGGTTCCTGAATAAATTTAATTAGAACCCGAAGCGGGTGGCGGGGGCGGCAGGCGAGCATTGCGAAATAATTTAAAATGCCTTTTACACAAACAATGGCTTATTATATAACGATAACATCCCGGCATTAAAGGCAGCATTGCGATACGCCGGAATCCAGCCCAACCAACATCCCAGACAAGACATCAGCATGCAGCAATTCAGCTCATTTATCGTAAATCACTGGGAATTATTTCTCGCCCTGATCATTATCCTGACCCTGCTGGCAAGCACCGGGTTCAGCGAAAAATTGCTCGGATTCAAAGAGGTTCGGCCACAGGAACTCACGCACATGATTAATCGCCAGAACGCCGTCGTGCTCGATGTGCGCGAAGATCAGGACTTCAGCGCGGGCCATATCGTAAACGCCGTGCACGTCCCGCTCAGTAATCTCGAAGCGCGTCTGAAGAGCCTGGAAAAATTCAAGGGCCGCCCGGTTGTCACTACCTGCCAAACGGGTGATCGTTCATCGCGCGCCGCCGCTATTCTGCGCAAGCAAGGCTTCGACCCAGTGTATAAACTCGCAGGCGGACTCCTGGCCTGGCGTGAAGCCAAACTTCCGCTCAGTACGAAGTAATTCCGCTATGGCAAAGGTCATTCTCTACACCAGCGGTTTTTGTTCTTATTGCGTGCAGGCACGCCGTCTGTTGGATGCGAAGGGCGTCGCCTATGATGAACTGTATGTTGATCAAGACCCCGAACTTCGCACGCAGATGGTAAGCCGCAGCCAACGACGCAGCGTGCCGCAAATATTTATTGGCAATTATCACGTCGGCGGGTTTGAGGATATGCGGCAACTCGACAAGAGCGGCCAACTCGACACCTTGCTAAAAGGTTAATTCCCGCTTCCCGCTCGCTCACACAAAATAAAGAAAACAAAAGATTTTCTTGCTGTTCATCATTATTAACCAGGAAAACCCATGGCCGACACCGACAATCAACAAACTGCTCAGAAACCCAGCGCGGAAACCAATCAATTCATCATCCAGAAGGTTTACGTAAAAGACATCTCGTTCGAGACACCAAATTCACCGCAAATTTTTCTGGAGAAGTGGGTGCCGGAGGTTAACCTGCAATTGCGCAGCACTGCAACGCAACAAGCAGAAGACGTGCATGAGATTGTACTTACCCTCACCATTACCGCCACGCAGTCCGGCAAGACGGCTTATCTTATCGAGGTGCAGCAGGCGGGGGTTTTCACTATCAAAGGATTTAATGAGCATGATATGAAGGGCATGCTGGGGAGTTATTGTCCCAATATTTTATTTCCTTATGGACGCGAGGTGATCTCAGATCTGGTCGCCAAGGGTGGCTTTCCCCAGCTATTATTAGCGCCGGTCAATTTCGATGCGCTCTACGCCCACATGCTGTCGCAACAGACGCAAGCCGCAGAAGATACCGCACACTAGGTGATGCAATCGCTGTAACAGAAATGAAAAAAAACTCGCCTATCGCCGTGTTGGGTGCCGGCTCCTGGGGTACGGCGCTGGCATTATTGCTCGCACGTAATGGTCAACCGACGGTATTGTGGGGACGCGATGCGGCATTGATGGAGGAACTTTCTTCCACGCGCACCAACGAGCGCTTTTTGCCCGGATTCCACTTTCCCGATGCCTTGCAGATCAGCAGCGATCTGCATCACGTATTTGCACAATCCCCGGATATTTTACTTGCCGTGCCCAGCCACGGATTCCGTGAAACCTTGCGATTGATTAAACCGCATATCAATTCGACAGCCTGCGTGGCTTGGGCCACCAAAGGTTTAGATCCGGGCTCTGGCCGCCTATTGCATCACATCGCCGCCGAATTGCTGGGTGTGACGATGCCCGTCGCGGTTATTTCCGGCCCCACCTTTGCGCGCGAAGTCGCGAGCGGCTTACCCACTGCGGTAACCGTCTGCTCACAATTTCCGGGCTGCGCTAAGGCCCTAGCGGCACGCCTGCACAACGACAACTTTAGGGCTTATACCGGCAACGACATCATGGGCGTGGAGGTCGGCGGCGCGGTAAAAAACGTACTCGCCATTGCCACCGGCATCTCCGATGGACTGGGCTATGGTTCCAACACGCGCGCCGCGCTCATCACGCGCGGCCTGGCCGAGATGATGCGCCTGGGCGTTGCCCTGGGCGCGCAACGCGAGACGCTGATGGGCCTGGCCGGATTGGGCGATCTGGTACTCAGTTGCACCGATGATCAATCACGCAACCGGCGCCTGGGACTCGCGCTCGCAAGCGGCGCACCGCTCAAGGACGCATTGCGCGAGATCGGCCAAATCGTGGAGGGTGTTCCCACCGCACGCGAGGTCATGCGCCTGGCTAAGGCACATAGAATCGAAATGCCCATCAGCGAACAAGTGCACCTTGTATTGCACGAAGGCAAAGAACCTCGCGCCGCGGTTCAGTCATTACTCCGGCGTGAGCAAAAGGCGGAAACGATTTAACATACACCTGTTACTGCAAGACCCAACCCCGACATTCTGTTCTCTGTTCTCTGCCTTACCCCTTTTTATGTACGAGGTGTATCGTATGGGTGGCATCATTGGCTGTTTGAAGTCATTACCCTTCCCCAAATTCATTAAGAATGGCTGGTGCTTTCGTATATTAGAATCAAGAATGTACATAACTTCTTATTCAACCATTAAGGAGAACCACATGAACAATCCGATAATGTTTTGGAATGCCGTAGCCCAGGAAGTGCATCGCCTCGACTTTTCTTTCTTTCCAGAAGTCGGGCAGCAACAGGGTGGCCCGACACGTGCGTCGCGCGCGCTCGCGATCGCGCATATTGCCATGTACGATGCCTGGAATGGGGCGAAGGCTACGGGCAACAGTTACGTGAATACCCATGGCGGCGCGTTGCCGCCACTGCCGCCTGGAGCGGCGGCTGAAACTGCTGTGGCAGGCGCTGCTGCCGCTACCTTGCGGGCATTATTCAGTAATCGGGCAGCGTACATCGATGAGCAGATGCAGGATTTCATGACTCACGCCCTCCCCCCAGCACTGAGTATTCAGGCAATGCGTGATGGAATGGAATACGGACGCCAGGTCGCATTGAAACTGCTGGCTTTGCGCAACAATGATGGCTCTGAACAGGCGGATAGTATCTATATCGCCGGAGGTGCGCCGGGAGATCATCGCACAGCGCCTAACGATCCTCTGCAGGGCTACCTGGGCCCGCGGTGGGGCGACGTTAAACCTTTTTGTATCTCGTTCGCCCCTGCGGCGGGCGATCCGCAAGGCTTGGCTCCTTACATTGTTCCGCCTCCCGCGTTCTCCACCCCGCAATACAAAAAAGACTTTGAAGAAGTTCGGGATTACGGTGGCGAGATACGCAACAAGCGCACCCCGAAACAGGAAGTAACCGGTATTTATTGGGCTTATGACGGTGCCAAGAGGCTCGGCACGCC
>JBDSOT010000111.1:0-3068 GCA_039914705.1 Gammaproteobacteria bacterium
ACTTGGGACGATAGCC
Organism: Gammaproteobacteria bacterium; assembly: GCA_039914705.1. Lineage (GTDB taxonomy): Bacteria > Pseudomonadota > Gammaproteobacteria > SURF-13 > SURF-13 > JBDSTW01. Next base: position 17 of record JBDSOT010000111.1, read on the forward strand.
TCAAGCGCTGTTGGCGTGATATTGAACAGGGCAGGAAATTCGCCGCGGCAAACGCTGTCTGTTTGCAGTGAGTGGTAATTATCCAGCGAGAAGGGTTTGCCCGGTAGCCAACCCAGAATGCGTGCCTGCAAGCGCGACAGCGCATCGCCGAGGCCGATGACTGCGCGCCGCACCTGAATAACCTGCCCGGTGTATTCGACCAATTGTTTTAAGGTGTATATGCGCGGGCCGCACAGTTCATAGCGCTGGCCGAAGCTGGCGGATTCAAACAACGACTGGACAAAGGCGCTCGCTACATCGCCGACATATACCGGCGCAAAGCGCGCCTGCGGACAAGCGAGAGGAAACATCAACGGGCTGAATCTGAGTAGCGTGCCGAAGCGATTAAAAAAGCTGTCGCCAGGCCCGAAGATTACGGATGGGCGGAAACTGGTCACCTGCAAATCAGGCGCGCTGTGCACCAGGTCTTCGCCTTCGCCCTTACTGCGCAAATAATGGCTGCGGCCGGTAGCCGCCTCCGCGTTGAGCGCGCTCATGTGCAGCAGACGCGGTACACCGGCGGCGCGGCAGGCCTGCACTACAATGCGCGGCAGTTCTACGTGTGCACGCCGGAAGCCGCTGCCGTCGCGGCCTTTTTCGTTGAGGATGCCGACCAGATTAATCACCGCGTCACAACCGCTGAACTGGTCGGTCAGCACCTGCACATCATGAATATTGACCTCGGCCAGACTGAGATTGGGCAATACCAGTAAATCGCGATGACGTTCGCGGCGGCGTGTCAACACGCGCAATTGATGGCCGCTTTCGGTGAGTTGCCGGACTAGCTGACGCCCGACAAAACCGGTGCCGCCGAGTATGCAGACAGTCATTATTTTCATTATGGATTCGATACTGCGTTAGCCTGCGAGATTTAACGATACCATAATCCGCTAAGCCTGGTCTTTGTCAGCACCTGGCGCAGAATAAAATTTCATTATTCATCGGATGGTTTTACGTCCGGCATGCGCTTGCGTAAAGATACAATCTCCTGGCCCAACTGATGGCTGAAGATGGTAGTGAAGGCCATCACTTGCTGGATATAATTTCGCGTTTCGGTAAAGGGCACATTCTCTACCCACACATCCGCCGGCATTTTGTCGTAAATCGGCAGCCACTGTCTGACGCGCGCAGGCCCAGCGTTGTAAGAGGCCGTCGCCAGCATCTCATTCCCGTTGTTCATGCCGAGCACCTGTCGTAAATAGGCTGAGCCGAGCTGAATATTTTTATCGGCGTGGAGCAATTCTCCCAGGTCCCGCAACGGCGACTTGATTAGCTTGGCGGTTTGCTTGCCGGTGGCCGGCATCAATTGCATCAGGCCCAGTGCGCCCGCACTGGAACGCGCATCGGTACTGAACGCACTCTCTTGACGAATAACGCCATACACCCAGGCAGGATCGAGTTCATTTTGTTTGGCGCTGGCCATTACCTGCGGACGAAACAGCGTGGGGAAACGCAACTCCAGATCGTCGCGGTGATTGGCCTTGGCGCTGGTAAAAATTGCCCGGCTGTGCCAACCCCAGCGTTTCGCCAGCACTGCGGCGAGTTCCAGATCGCGCTGATTCAATGATTTCAAGATGTATTCCCACTCACTATAAGCCTCGGGCAGCATGCCCAACTGCTCAAGTTCATGCACACGCACGAGATTCGGGCGCGCGGCAAATGCTGCTATTTCCTGCTTGCTGAACTGGATGGGTTCGGAGGTGATGCGGTAAGACTTGCCCAGTCTGTCATTGGCCATGAAGCCGTAATAAGTGCGCTCCTTGGCAAGCTCACTGTAAATTTGTTCGGCCTGCAACTGGTTGGATGATTCTGACTGCGGCGTCGAACTGGGTATCAGTGCCGCCGGAGATTTTAATTGTTCAAGCGCGCGTGCATGCCAGTAGCGCCAGTCGCCTTTGGTGCGTTCGTCGCCTTCCAGCGCCTCAACCCAGGTTAGCACCGCCGGCCAATCCTGCTGTGCCACGGCGGCACGCACGCGCCATTCGCGCAAGTTGCTGTCAACCTGACTGGCATCAACCGCACTCAATAATTTCAAGGCATCCGGTTTGCGTTGCAACGCTGCCGCCAAGGCAATGTCGCGCTCGGTTGCGCCGATTTCAGCGGCGCTGAATGAATAACGTGGCTTGAGCCGCTCCCATTCGCCTGCGGCAATTGAGGCATCGTTACGCGCCAGCCGCTTGATGCCGTGACGCACGATGTCGCGCGCCTCGGACACGTCGCTGCTGTAATCCGGGTGATCGATCATGCGTTCCGGATTGTCATACATACGCTGCCAGCGTGCCGCCCAGATTTTACCGGGGGCATCCAGGTCTTTGGCGAGGCTGCCGGCAAGACTGGCCTGCCGATTGTCCATCGCCAGCCGGATGCGTTGCCAGATCAGGTCTTTGGTTAACGGCGCCTTGCTGCGCCAGATTTTAAATAAGGTATTGCATTCATCGGGCAGTGTCTTACCCGTCAGCCACAGCGACTGTGTGGCATCAAGCCAATCCTGCGGGACGGGCTGCGAACCCAGGGTACGGTAGCGCGCCTCCAGGGCGTAACATTGCGCAACGACGCCTTGCTCGCCCGGTGCATTTTGGTAGGTCTTGAGGAAGGCCTCCCAGCGCCCCTCGCCCGCCAGTTGATCAAACCAGGCGGAACGCAGCCGTGCGCTGATCGAGGAATCGGCGTAGCGTTGCAGAAATTCTTCGACTTCGTTATCCGAGACCGTGTCGAGCCGGGTGCGTAGATATTCGTAGCGCAGATAACCAACGAGGGGATAGTCTTGCAAGCCGTCGAGTAATTGTTGATAACGTTCCAGCTTGCCGCTCTTGAGGGCCTTGCCTGCCTCCCAGAAGGCCATCCGCTCCTGCGTGTAGTCGCCCGAAAAGGAGATTGATGATGGCGCGCCTTCTTGCTGGTCATCGACAAATACACTGCCCAAGGCGAAACCATAGGGGTAAATGAGGGCGCAAACAGCGCACAGCGGCAGCCAGCGATAAAATTTCATAACAGTATAATAGACCTTCGTTTG
>JBDSOT010000008.1:0-3410 GCA_039914705.1 Gammaproteobacteria bacterium
ACAGCGACCTCTGTGCCAATCACGCCGAACAATTTTCTTGCTGAAAGAAATGCGCCACCTTTACCAACGCCAGTGTGTCCTGCTTGCAATAGGCCAGTAGCGCTGCTGTCAAATCTATGCGCCGTTCCTCTGGGGTTTCAGGGTCGATAATCTCAAAATAAGCGGATTGCGCACCGCCACCGTCCTGCACTTCTTCCAGATTTCCATAATCCAGCTCCGGGGCAATAGTCGGCTTTCAACCGCGACCACAGCTTTCCTCGCGTTCTAGTGGCACAGTCGCTTGTTGGTCGTGAGGGACTTAATCTCCATGAGGCGTAAGGTTCCTATAGATGATTTTGAAGGGCAGGAGATTCTGGAAAAGATTATTAAAGGAGCGCCGAACTTCTCATCTAACAAGTCAGAACAAGCAGTGTGTTCGCCAGACACGTTGTAAAGAATAAGGGAGATTACCCGCTCTCCTAAAATGAAGGGAAGTAGTACAAACTCAACTAATGATGGAGGAATGAAAGCGTAAGATCAGGAATGGGTACATCAATTTAGTTAGACGGAGCCAACTCAACCAAATAAAAAGCCCCGACTGAGCGGGGCTTTTTATTGTCATGCTTGCGGGCAGAACTTAGCTTGCTGCGGCCGTTTCGCTGGCTACCACGCTTACAAATCTGCGATTGTTCGGACCCTTAACCTGGAATAGAACCGTGCCTTCGATCTTGGCGAATAAGGTATGGTCATTGCCCAAGCCGACATTCAGGCCGGGGTGGAAATGTGTGCCGCGCTGTCTGACCAGAATGTTGCCGGCCAGCACTTGCTGTCCGCCGTAGCGTTTCACGCCCAGTCGTTTCGATTCTGATTCACGCCCGTTGCGCGTACTGCCGCCTGCTTTTTTGTGTGCCATTGCTGTGCCTCTGTGTTAAGCCGTCGTGATGCCGGTGATTTGCAATTCGGTGTAGGACTGGCGGTGACCCATGTGTCTTTGGTAGTGCTTACGACGGCGGAATTTGACGATCTTGACCTTCTCGCCGCGACCGTGAGATTTGACGATGGCCGTGACCTTGCCGCCTTCGATATAAGGGGCGCCGATGTTAATATCATCGCCGTTGCCGATCATCATGACATTAGCGAAGTCGATGGACGCGCCTTCATCGGCGACGATCTTCTCGACCTTCACTGTCTCGCCTTCACTGACCCGGTACTGCTTGCCGCCGGTTACGATTACCGCGTACATGGCTACTCTCCGCTGCTTGGGGCCAGACTGGGCTGGCCGGAACTGAACTTTAAGACTGTTTTCAAGCGCGGAATTTTAACCTTTGCCCGGCTTCAGGTCAACCATCCAGCACAAGAGCGGCGGCATCTGCACTTGACACTGCGGCGGCGCGAACCCTAGCATGCACAAACCCTGCCTGCAGACCAAGTTCTTCCTCTCATGACTTTAGACGCCGTTCAATCCCTGATTCAAGATGATATGCGCGCCGTGGACGGCCTGATTCAGCAGCGACTGCACTCCGAGGTTGCGCTGGTCAATCAGTTGGGCCACTACATAATCCACAGCGGCGGCAAGCGTCTGCGACCCGCGCTGTTGCTATTGTCGGCACGCGCCTGTGCGTATACGGGTGCGCAACATGTGGCGCTGGCGGGCATCGTCGAGTTTATTCACACCGCCACCCTGTTGCACGATGATGTCGTCGATGCCTCGATGCTACGGCGCGGCAAGGAAACGGCAAACGCTATCTGGGGCAACGAGGCGAGTGTACTGGTCGGCGATTTTCTCTATTCGCGCGCCTTCGAGATGATGGTGGAGTTGGGCAGTATGCGCGTGATGGAAATCCTCGCGCACGCCACCAACATGATTGCCGAGGGTGAGGTATTGCAGCTTCTGAATTGCCGCAATGCCGATACTACCGAGGAAAATTATTTACAGGTGATCCGCTATAAAACCGCCAAGCTGTTTCAGGCGGCGGCACAGCTCGGCGCGGTGTTGAGCGGACAATCGGCGCAAATAGAGCAGGCCATGGCGCACTATGGCATGCATCTGGGCACGGCATTTCAGCTGGTGGATGACGTGCTGGATTACAGCGCATCGGCAGGCGAGATGGGCAAAAACATTGGCGATGATCTGGCCGAGGGCAAACCTACCTTGCCGTTGATTTACGCGCTGCGTACCGGTACGCCAGAGCAGGCGGCGCTTATTCGCCACGCCATTGAAACCGGCGGTCTGGAGAACATCGCGGCGGTAACTGCCGCCATTGAATCCACTGGGGCCATCGCGTACACTGCGCGCTCGGCGTCCAACGAGGCGGACAAGGCCAAGGCAGCATTGGTGCATCTCCCGCCTTCGCCTTACCGGGACGCGCTGCACGCCTTGGCCGAATTTTCCGTGAACCGCACTTATTAGCGGATCGTGCCGGACGCGCATAGCTTTGTCAGTAAATGCAGCTTGTTTATTGCTTAACCCGAGTGTAATCACAGGCTGCCAGCAGCCTGCCCGGCGGGGTGTAGCTCAGCTTGGTAGAGCGCTTGCTTCGGGAGCAAGAGGTCGCAGGTTCAAATCCTGTCTCCCCGACCAATATCTAGTATTGAAAAGCTCTCATAGTCACGCTCTATGGCATTACTGTTCGCCGCTCGCTTTGCCTCTTTGTCTAAATCCATAGTTGTATTTGACACCTTATTCTGGATGGCTAATGGCTACCACCACACAGATTAATTACGAGGGCGTCGAGCGCCTGCCGCTCTCCACCTTCACGGAAAAGGCGTATCTGGATTATTCCATGTACGTCATTCTCGACCGCGCGCTGCCGCATATCGGCGACGGCCTAAAGCCGGTACAGCGCCGCATTATCTACGCGATGTCGGAGCTGGGTCTGTCCGCCTCGGCAAAATATAAAAAATCGGCGCGCACGGTCGGCGACGTACTCGGTAAATTTCACCCGCACGGCGATGTCGCCTGTTATGAGGCCATGGTGCTCATGGCGCAGCCGTTTTCCTACCGCTATCCGCTGGTTGACGGGCAGGGCAATTGGGGCGCGCCCGATGATCCAAAATCGTTCGCCGCGATGCGTTATACCGAGGCCAAACTCTCGCTATTTTCCGAGGTTTTATTGGCGGACATAGGTTTTGGTACGGTGGATTGGGTGCCAAACTTCGATGCCACGCTGGAGGAACCCGCATTATTGCCCGCGCGCCTGCCGCATGTGCTGCTGAACGGTACGACCGGCATTGCGGTTGGTATGTCCACCGATATTCCGCCGCACAATGTGCGTGAGATAACGAACGCTTGCATTCATCTACTCGATAATCCCAAGGCCACGGTCGCCGATCTGTGCGAATTCGTGCAAGGGCCGGATTATCCAACGGAAGCAGAAATTATCAGTGCGCCGGCCGACATTCGCCGCATCTATGAAACCGGCAATGGTTCG
>JBDSOT010000011.1:0-6357 GCA_039914705.1 Gammaproteobacteria bacterium
AGAGACGAAAAGCAAAAATGGCCGCTCCTGCGCATCCATGCGCCTGCGGCATTCGTACTTCCCTGTACAGCATGATTTTTTCTTTTCTTCATTTTTCGAACACTTAAGTGTTCGAAAAATGGCGGCACATCCCTGTACCGCAGGAAGCTCTGAATAAATCAGAGCTTCCTTAAACAAGAGACGCTCAATGGTAACGACAACGTTAGGTTCTAATTAAACTCCCCAGTCCGGCATGCTCCAGTGCCTTGTTCATGTGGCGGCGGATGCTATGGGCATCTTCAAACTGCAATACCTCTTGCAGCAGGCGCTGCGCCTGCACTCGCGTGACATTTCGAATGGCCCACTTCACGCGCGGCAGGCTGACCATGCTCATGCTTAAACTATCAATGCCCATACCCAGCAATAAAATGGCCGAGGCCGGATCGCCCGCCATCTCTCCGCACACCGTCACCGGCTTGTTATGTCGACGTGCGCCCTCGACCACCTGTATCAGCGCGCGCAGCACGGCCGGATGCAGGCTGTCATACAACTCGGCGACGCGCGCGTTGTTACGATCGACCGCCAATAAATATTGGGTGAGATCGTTGGTGCCTATCGACAAAAAATCGACCCGTTGCGCGATGATATCGGCCTGATAGACGGCGGATGGCACCTCTATCATCACGCCCACGCGCGGCATGACGATAGCCTCCCCGGCATCGACTAATTCCTGGTAGGCGCGCCTGAGCAGCTTAAGCGTATCGTCAACCTCGCTAACCGTAGAAATCATCGGCAGCAGCAAGTGCAGATTAGTCAGCCCGGTGCTGGCGCATAACATGGCGCGCAGTTGCACCAGAAATATTTCCGGGTGATCGAGCGTGATACGGATACCGCGCCAGCCCAGAAATGGATTATCTTCAGTAATCGGAAAATACGGTAGCGCCTTATCGCCGCCGACATCCAGCGTGCGCAGCACCACCGGCTTAGGCTCGAATGCCTCGAGTACCTGACGATAAATCAGACGCTGTTCTTCCTCGCCCGGAAAGCGTTCGCGCACCATGAAAGGGAACTCGGTGCGGTACAGACCGATGCCTTCAATATCGCTATTTTGCGAAATGCTAAGGTCGGACAGCAGGCCGGTATTTGCATATAAAGGCATGCGGTAACCATCAGGCGTCTCGGCGGGCAAGTCGCGCAGCTCGGCCAGGCCCGCCGTCAAGGCTGCCTCCTCGCGCACCAGACGCATAAATTCACTGCGCACTGCCGGGAGCGGCTCAATGTGCACACGACCCTGGAAACCGTCCAGGATTACCTCACACCCATCAATGCGTCCCACGTTCAGATCGCTGGCACCCATCACGGCGGGAACGCCCAACGTACGCGCCAGAATGGCGACGTGCGAAGAACTGGAACCCCGCACAGAAACGACCCCGGCAAGCCGTCCCTGCGGGACTTCGGCGAGCATCGAGGCGGTAATCTCCTCGCCGACGATAATGGTGTGCTCGGGATATTCCTGCGGATGGCGCGTGTCAGTTTGCAAGTACGCAAGCAGGCGCAGACCTAAATCGCGTACATCACTGGCGCGTTCGCTGAGGTAGGCATCGCCCATCGCCTCGAAGGCGCGTGTATGCTCGTTGATGGTTTCGCGCAATGCCCCCATCGCCCAATTGCCGGCGCGGATGCGTGTCAGGGTTTTGCCTACCAGACTCTGGCCGCTCAGCATTTGCAGGTAGGCATCGAACAGCGCGACATCTTCGCTCGGCAATGCCGCAGCGATACGCGCCGTCAGTGCCTGGATGTCCGCGTAGACCTTGGCGACGGCCTGCTCGAAGATAGCAACTTCGGCCTCGACATCGTCAATCTTGCGATCCGGGATGACATTCAGATCAGCTGACGGATAAATAGCCACGGCCGTACCCATGGCAATTCCATGCGCGCCGGGCAGGCCCTGTATATAGCGCGTTGAACGCCGCCGCTCTCCGTACAAACCGCTGATGCCGCCGCTGGCCTCGGCATGCACGATTGCTCCTGCCAATTGGGCCGCTATCGTCACCAGTAAGGTGACTTCGTTTTCATCGAATTTGCGCCGTGCACGCTGGCGTACTACTAAAACGCCCAGCACCTTGCGATGATGGATAATCGGGACGCCCAAGAAGGCGTGATAACGCTCCTCGCCGGTCTCAGCAACGAATTGATAGCGTGGATGGTCGGGGGCGTCGTCCAGATTAACCGGCTCGGCGCGCTCGCATACCAGACTTATCAAGCCTTCATGCAAGCCCAGCCGGACACTGCCGATGGCCTCGGGATTCAAGCCATCACTAGCCATCAAGACGTGCTGCTGGTGAATATAATTAGTCAGATAAACCGAGCAAACATCGGCGATCATCGCCTGTTTGACGCGCAGCACAATAATATCCAGCGCCTGCTCAAGATTCTGAGCGGCATTAACCTCTTGCACAATACGCCGCAGGACCTCGAGCATTGCCGGTCCTAAGTTGTCTTTGCGGGCTGCGAAATAGTCACGCCGGGGGCCGTCTGCGACAGCAGCGGGGCTAGCTCACGCAACGCCTGCTCATACACCTCGCGCTTGAATGACACGACCTTTTGCAACGGTTCCCAGTAATCCACCCAGCGCCAACGGTCAAATTCAGGCTTAGTGCTCGTATCTAATCTTACTGCCTCCTCACCGGCCAGCAGGCGCAGCAAAAACCAGATTTGTTTCTGACCGATGTAGAACGGACTTTGATGGCGGCGGATGAGATTTTGCGGGAGCTGATAGCGCAACCAATCACGCGTACTGCCGATAACATGCACATCGTTGGGTTGCAGGCCGATCTCCTCGGCCATCTCGCGATACATGGCCTGTATGGGCGTCTCGTTTTCAGCCATGCCGCCCTGCGGAAATTGCCACGCCTTCTGGCCGATGCGGCGCGCCCACAGCACCTGACCCTGCTGGTTGCTCAGGATGATGCCGACGTTGGGCCTGTAGCCATCTGAAGTAATCACGCGCGCCGCTCAGAATGGTTGAATTACCCGCATTGTTCCACAAAGATTGACATTAGCAAACGGGTGTCTGGTAAATTTTTCGATTTACAGGAAAACAGTGTGTGAATTTCTCAAGCAGGGTGGCACACTGTAGAATGCGTCTAAGTTTTACACCGCATTTAATTCCAACGACGATATAAGCTGCGAGATCAACATGGGCCTGGCGATTTTTGATTTGGACAACACCTTGCTCGGCGGTGACAGCGATTACCTGTGGGGACAATTTCTGTGTGAACGCGGTATCGTTGATGCTCAGATATATGAACGCGAGAACGAACGCTTTTACCAGGATTATCTCCACGGCACCCTGGATATTTATGCCTTCCTGGAGTTCCAGTTGCGCCCCTTGTCCCAGCATGACCTGGTAACCCTGCATGGCTGGCACACACAATTCATGGCGGAAAAGATCAGGCCCATCATCTTACCCAAGGCCCGCGCCCTGTTGGATAAACATCGCGTTCAGGGCGACACGCTGCTCATCATCACTGCAACCAACCGCTTTATCACCGCACCGATCGCGGCTGAACTTGGCGTGGAACAGCTACTGGCCACCGATCTGGAATTATCTAATGGCCGCTACAGTGGCCGTGTGAGTGGCACGCCGTGTTTCCGTGAAGGTAAGGTTACACGTTTGCAGGAATGGCTGAGACAGCAGAATCTTTCGCTTAAGGGGAGCTGGTTTTACAGTGACTCGCATAACGACCTGCCGCTATTAGAGTTAGTCGAACATCCTGTGGCAGTAGATGCTGATGCTATCCTGGCCGCGCATGCCGAGCAGCAGGGTTGGCCCAGCATCAGTCTGAGGTAGGGTAGCGTGCGCTACGCGCGCGACGAATTGTTTTAATCTCCGTGCGCACTGCGCACGCTGCCTGCTCATCGCTTACTTATACGCGGCAAACTTTTCATGATGCACATCCATGTGCATCATCCTACGGGCCGCCTAGCGGCGGTGCCGTTTGGCTATCCTGCAAAACGGTCGCGCAAGATCTTCGCCGCCGCCACCATATTGCGCAGGGCGATCTCGACCTCTGGCCAATCGCGTGTCTTCAATCCACAATCGGGATTGATCCACAGGCGCTCGGCGGGAACCACGGCCGCCGCCTTTTCCATCAAGCGCACCATCTCGTCTTTGGTCGGCACGCGCGGCGAATGGATGTCATATACACCCGGCCCGATCTCGTTCGGGTAAGCATAGTCGACGAAGGCATCGAGCAGTTCCATATCGGAACGCGAGGTTTCAATGGTGATCACATCGGCGTCGAGCGCCGCGATGGAGTCGATGATGTCGTTGAACTCGGCGTAGCACATGTGCGTGTGGATCTGTGTATCGTCGCGTACCGCGCTTGATGACACACGGAAGGCCTGCACGGCCCAGCGCAAATACGCCGCACGTTCCGCCTGGCGCAGCGGCAGACCTTCGCGCAAGGCAGGCTCGTCGATCTGCACGAGCTTGATACCGGCGCGCTCCAGATCGCTGACCTCATCACGCAAGGCCAGCGCGATTTGCATGGCCGTGGTGCTACGTGGCTGATCGTCACGCACGAAGGCCCATTGCAGCATCGTAACCGGCCCCGTCAACATGCCCTTCATGGGACGCTGGGTCAGTGATTGAGCGTACTCGCTCCACTCCACCGTCATGGGTTTGGGGCGGTGCACATCACCGAAAATAATCGGCGGCTTCACGCAACGCGAGCCATAGCTCTGCACCCAACCGTTGGCGGTGAAGGCGTAACCCTCCAGCAACTCGCCGAAGTATTCGACCATGTCATTACGCTCGGCCTCGCCGTGTACCGGCACGTCCAAGCCGATCTCTTCCTGCTTGCGCACGGCAAGGTCGATCTCGGCGCGCATCTGCGCCGTGTAATCGGCTTCGCTGATGCGTCCGGCCTTGAAATCGCGGCGCGCGTTGCGAATGGCCTGCGTCTGCGGGAACGAACCGATGGTGGTGGTGGGAAATAACGGCAACCGCAGAAGATTTTGTTGTACGCTGCGCCGGGTTGAGTATTCGCTGCCACGGCGTCCATCTTCTTCACTAAGCCCCATCAAACGCGCCTTGACGGCGGAGCGATGAATACGCGGTGAGGATTTACGCGAGGTCACGGCCGCGCGGCTTTCGGCAAGCTCTTGCGCGATGCCGGCGCGCCCTTCGGCGAGGCCGCGTTTCAGCGTTACGACCTCGGCGACCTTTTGCACGGCAAATGCGAGCCATGATCTGAATTCTTCGTCCAGATCGGGTTCCTGGCTGAGATCCACCGGACTGTGCAACAGGGAACATGACGGGGCCACCCACAAACGGTCGCCTAAACGCTCTTTCACAGCCTCCAGCACGCTCAATGCCTTGTCGAGATCGGTGCGCCACACATTGCGCCCGTCCACCACGCCCAGCGACAATATTTTATAAGGCGGCAACTGATCCAGCACCGCAGCCAGTTGCTGAGGCGCGCGCACGACATCTATGTGCAGGCCGTCCACCGGCAAACGGCAGGCCAGCGCAGTATTGTCTTCAAGCGCTGCAAAATATGTCGCCATTAATATTTTCAAACCAGACGCCTGCATGCGATGGTAGGCCGCCTCAAAGGCATCCTTCCATTCTTGCGGCAGATCAAGAACCAGAATAGGCTCGTCGATCTGCACCCATTCCACGCCCGCCGTCTTCAGTCGCGCCAGCAATTCGCTATAGACCGGCAACAGGCGGTCCAGCAAGGTCAGCTTGTCGAAGGCGCCGCCCTTGGCCTTGCCCAGCCATAGATAGGTCAACGGGCCGATAATCACCGGCTTGGCGCGGTAGCCTTGGGCCTGGGCCTCGGTCAGTTCGCTGAATAATTTATTGGAGGCGATGCGGAACTGCTGATCGGCGCTGAACTCCGGCACGATGTAATGGTAATTGGTGTCGAACCACTTGGTCATCTCGCAGGCGAAGGTATCGGCGCTGCCCGCCTTGTCGCCGGGTGCGCGGCCGCGCGCCATGCGGAAATAGGTGTTTACGTCAACTTCGTTGTCGACCTTGCCGAAGCGCTCCGGCACCACGCCGAGCAAGGCAGACATATCGAGCACATGGTCATACCAGGTGAAATCGCCAACCGGAACCATGTCTAATCCGGCATCGGCCTGAATCTTCCAATGCCGGGCGCGCAGTTCGCGGCCCATCGCCTCCAGGCCCTCACGCGGCAAGTCGCCCTTCCAATAGCTTTCTACTGTCCTTTTCATCTCACGGCGTGCGCCGATGCGGGGAAACCCGAGGTTATGCGCGATATTCATGGTTATTCCTAGTATTTAGTTAGTTTGTATAGTTTGCCTATGCAGCCAAGCTGAATCAATTTATAATTTTTCATA
>JBDSOT010000024.1:0-5897 GCA_039914705.1 Gammaproteobacteria bacterium
CCGAGGCCATTATCAATGCCCTGCGCCGGGCGGGCTATGGCGTGCGCGCAACCCGCATCAACAACCGCGATGGTTTACAGGCTGCCCTGAAAGATCAGGTCACCGACATTATTTTGTGCGCCTCGAACCTGACTGAATTCACAGCGCTGCAGGCACTCGCGCTAGTCAAGAAATCCGGGAAAGATATTTCGGTTATCGTGCTCTCGACGGCCCCTTCCATGGCCAACTCGGTGGAGCTTCTCAAGGCCGGGGCGCGTGATGTAGTTCCAAAAGATCAAACCGATCTGCTGCAACTCGTAATCGCGCGCGAATTCAAAGATCTTGAGGAGCGGCGTGAGCACCGAAGCGCTGTAAAATCGCTACGCGAAACCGAAAGTAGGTGCCGCTCGCTGATCGACAGTTCGCGCGATGCCATTGCCTACGTGCACGACGGCATGCATATCTACGCCAATGCCGTCTATCTGCGCCTGTTCGGCTATGAAAGCGGCGAGGATATCGAGTCCACACCGGTCATGGATCTGGTTGCGCCTGCGGATCATGCCACCTTCAAGGATTTCCTGCGCACCTATGCAGCCGATGAAAGCCAGACCAAAGAGCTGGAACTGAATGGCTTGCACACTAACAAAAACAGCTTCAACGTGCGCATGAAGTTTTCTCCTGCCAGCATCGACGGTGAGGCCTGCACACAGATCATTATCCAGGACTTAACACGGAATGAAGATTTGGAGAACAAACTTAAAACGCTGAGCCGGCATGATTTGCTGACCGGTCTGTATAACCGCCAGTACTTCCTTGAGGAACTGGAGTCGGCGGTGGCAAAGGCCGCCAAGGGGGCCGGCAACAGTGTCCTCCTCTATCTTCAACTGGACAATTTTAATTCCATACAGGAGACGGCTGGTATCGCGGCGGCTGACCTGGTGCTACGCGATATTGCTACGCTGCTACGCGCCCAGATTGATGAATCGTATATCCTGGCGCACTTCGGTAATGATGTCTTTACGCTGTTGATACACGACAAAGATGTTGAGCATGCCCAGCAAATCGCGGAAAAGATACGCAAGGCACTGGAGACCAGTAGCTACGATGCCGTAGGGCAAGCGGTTACCACCACCTGTCGCATCGTTATCGGACTCATTGCCGAATATCTGTTGAACAGCAAGGTGTTTTTGACCGAGATCAGCAAGGCCAGCAAGAAGCAGCGGGATGGCGGTGCGAATAAGATTCACATATACAGCCCTGACGCGGATGCGCAAACCGCCAAGGGAAGGTTGCAGGAGCAGGTGAAACAAATCCAGACGGCCCTGGAGACAAATAAATTCCGTTTACTCTACCAGCCGATAGTGAGCTTGCAGGGTTTGACCGACGAGAATTACCAGGTGCTCGTCTGCATGCTCGACGAAAATAATAATATGATTGAGCCGGACAAGTTTATGCCTGCGGTAGAGCATGTTGGTATGACGGCGGCCATTGATCGTTGGGTAATCGGGAACGCAGTCGAGGTGTTGGTCGCCAAACGGCGCAAGGGCAGTAAGCTAACCTTCTTTATCAAGTTGTTTGAGTACACGCTCAAAGATGAGGGATTACTGAAGTGGCTGAGCAACCTTATCAAGACCGCCCGCGTGGAGGCCGATAGCCTGGTATTTGAATTGAACGAGTCCGCCGTCATGACCCATCGAGCGGAGACCCAGGCACTCATTAAAGGACTCAAACAACTGCATTGTGATTTTTGCCTGAGTCACTTCGGCACCAGCCCAAACTCGCTGGCCCAGCTAGCGCAACTGCCGACCGGAATCGATTATCTCAAAATTGATCGCTCCTTCCAGGCGAAATTGGCCACCAGTCCGGAAAATCAAAGCATCGTTAAAAAGATTAATGCCGCAGTACGTCCACTGGGTATTTCGACCATCGCCGAGGGCGTGGAAGACGCGGGCAGTCTATCGGTGCTATGGCAAAGCGGGGTTAATTTCGTGCAAGGACATTATCTGCAAAAACCCAGCGAGACCCTGGACTTCGATTTTTCAGGAAATGGATGAGTAACTAGAAGACTGGATGCCCTTAATCCAGCATATGCGATACCAGACCGTCCGCGAGCTTGGGTTCAAACCAGGTAGACTTGGGCGGCCTCACTTCACCCGCATCCGCACCCGCCATGAGATCGTGCATGCTCGTTGGAAACAGTGAGAATGCGACGGCCATCTCGCCCGAATCCACGCGCCTTTCGAGTTCCGCCAAGCCCCTGATGCCACCCACAAACTCAATGCATTTGTCGCGGCGCGCATCGCCGATACCCAGCACGGGTGCCAGGCAATAATTCGCTAGCAGGCTTACATCGAGACGGGCCACCGGATCCTTGTGCGGGATTCGCTGCGGGTGAATATTCATACGGTACCACTGCCCCGCCAGATAGAGACCAAACTCACCGAGGCGCGCAGGTTTGACCGGCTCGCCGCTCTTGGTAAGATCAAAATTCTGCTCTAAACGTTTGAGAAATTCTTCTGGCGACAAGCCGTTAAGGTCGCGGACGACGCGGTTGTAATCGAGAATCTGCATCTGATTATCAGGCAAGATCACGGCCAGAAAATAATTGTAATTCTCATCAATGCCATGCGCAGAGTTAGCGGTGCTGCGGCTGGTCGCAATGCGTGCAGCCGCAGCGCAGCGATGATGTCCATCGGCAATATACAGATCGCCCACGGTCTCGAAGGCCGCCGACAACTGCGCCGCGTCTGCCGGACTGCGCACCACCCACAGGCTATGACGCACTCCTGTATCGGCAGCAATATCGAACTCGGGTGCCCCAGCCGTGAGTCGCTGAACAGCCTCGTCTATCACTGCGGAATGCCGATAAGTCAGCATCACCGGGCCGGTCTGCGCGTTCAATGCATCGATTTGACGGACGCGGTCATCCTCTTTATCGGGGCGTGTGTATTCGTGTTTGCGGATGCGATTATTTTGATAGGCCGCCACCGAGGCGGCTGCGACCAGACCGGTCTGCGTGTGCTCGCCCATCACCAGCCGATAGAGATAATAGTAGGGTTCGGCATCGCGCCTGAGAATGCCTTGCTCGATTAAGTGTGCCAGATTTTTCACGGCCTTAGCGTAGACCGCCGGGCTATAAGGATCGGTCGCAGGCGGCAAATCAATCTCCGGCTTGGAGATATGCAAAAAACTCCAGGGCTTGCCGGCGGCACGCAGACGCGCCTCCTCCGTATTCAAAACATCATAGGGCGGGGCAGCGACATCGGCCGCGTGTTCAGGTATGGGGCGTAGACCGGCGAAGGGACGAATCAGGGGCATCTGGTTTTCTCTTAAGGAGGCGAAAAGTGCGTATTCTATCCTTGCGCGCCTTGATCGGCCATTGCGACATGCACACCGCACATCCTTGTGCAGCGTTGCCAGCGCTTAGACTGGCATTGAGCGTAACGCCGCGATGCGCTCGTCCAGCGGCGGGTGCGACATGAACAGACGCCTGATGCCCTCGCCGCCGGTACCGGATATGCCAAAGGCACGCATTTGTCCGGGCAGGGCCGGCTGGCCTGCGGCCTGCTTGAGGCGCTCCAGGGCGGAGATCATTTTTTGCGGCCCTTCGAGGCGTGCGCTGCCGGCATCGGCGCGGAACTCGCGCTGCCGGCTAAACCACATGACAATCATCGAGGCCAGTATGCCGAACACGATCTGCGCGACGATGGTGGTAATAAAATAGCCCGGGCCGTAGCCGCGCTCGGTTTTGAATATCACGCGGTCGACTACATGCGCGGCTACGCGCGCCAGCACGATGACGAAGGTATTCACCACGCCCTGAATCAAGGCCAGCGTGACCATATCGCCGTTCGCCACGTGGCTAATCTCGTGCGCCAGCACAGCCTCGGCCTCCTGCTGGCTCATGGCGCTCAGCAGGCCGGTACTCACCGCGACCAGCGCGTTATTGCGCATCATGCCGGTGGCAAAGGCGTTGACCTCGGGGGCATCATAAATGGCGACCTCGGGCATGCCGATACCCGCCTTCTGGGCCTGTCGCTGCACGGTTTCCATTAGCCAGGTCTCGGTGGCATTACTGGGCCGTTCGATGACCTGCGCCCCGGTCAGATGCTTGGCGCTCCACTTGGACATGGCCAGTGAGATGAACGAACCCGTCATGCCGATGATGGCCGCGTAAATAAGCAACGAGGTCATATTAAGGCCGACGCCCTGCTGATCGAGCAGACTGTCGATGCCGAGCAGGCGCATGGACACGCTCAACACCGCAAGCACAGCGATGTTGGTGGCTATGAATAACAAAATTCGTTTCATGTACAAACTCCGTGTGGTTGAAGGCGTAATTAAAGATGGGGTGTTACGGGGGGAAATTCAAGCCTTACAGTCGTGTTTACCAACGTCCGGCTAATCGCCGATAGCCAATTTATCGACGCGCTGAAAGCCTCTGGGCAATTTTAGCCCGCGTCTGCCCCGTTCGCCTTTGTAATGTGCGAGGTCGCTGGGCTTTAAATTCAGATGGCGCTGCCCCGCGTAAATCATCAGGCTCTTACCTTGTGGAACGCACACCACAGAGGCGACGAACTCTACGCGCTTGGCAAATCGTGCTGCGGGAATATTGATAAATTTGATACCACGGCCCTTCGCCAGCAATGGCAGATCAGTTAGCGGACTAATCAGCAAATGTCCCTCCAGCGTGACGGCGGCCAGTAGATCGGTCTTCAGTGCGCTCACCGGCGTGGGCATTAAAATCTGCGCGCCCTTGGACACATTGAGCACGGCCTTGCCGGCCTTGTTCTTGGCATAGAGGTCGCCAAGCCTGGCGATAAATCCGTAACCGGCGTCGCTACTGAGCAGATACATATCTTCGGGATTGCCCAATAATACACTTACAAAATCGATGCCCTCGGACGGCTGCAAACGCCCCGTCAGCGGTTCGCCCTGACCACGCGCCGATGGGAGTGTGTGCGCGGGCAGCGAATAGCAACGGCCGGTGGTGTCGATGAACACGGCAAGCTGATTACTGCGGCCCAAGGCGGCGGCCTTAAAACTGTCGCCTGCCTTATAGCCCAGCCCTTGCGCATCAATATCGTGCCCTTTCGCGGCGCGCACCCAGCCCTTCTCCGAGAGTACCACCGTGATCGGCTCAGCAGGCACGAGTTCTGTTTCGTCAAGGGCCTGGGCGGCCTCGCGCGCGATGATCGGCGAGCGGCGCGCATCGCCGTATTTTTCCGCGTCTTCACTGAGTTCTTTGCGAATTAATGTTTTCAGCCGCTGTTTGGAGCCTAGCGTTTTTTCAAGTTGATCGCGTTCGCCGGCAAGTTCCTGCTGTTCGCTGCGGATTTTCATCTCCTCAAGTTTCGCCAACTGACGCAGCTTTAATTCCAGAATGGCCTCAGCCTGAATATCGCTGAGTTTAAAACGCTGCATCAATACCGGCTTGGGCTTGTCCTCCTTGCGAATGATGGCGATCACTTCGTCGATATTGAGAAACGCGATGAGCAGGCCATCGAGGATATGCAGGCGCGCAATAATCTTGTCGAGACGATATTGCAGACGGCGGCGCACAATCTCGGTGCGAAATTCCAGCCATTCGCTGAGCGTAGTGCGCAGATTTTTCACCTGCGGGCGGCCGTTGGTGCCGATCATGTTCATGTTCACGCGATAGCTGCGCTCAAGATCGGTGGTGGCAAATAAATGGGCCATCAGCGGTTCGATCTCGACGCGGTTGGAGCGTGGCACGATGACCAGGCGGGTGGGATTTTCGTGATCGGATTCATCGCGCAGGTCTTCGATCATCGGCAATTTTTTGGCATTCATCTGCGCGGCAATCTGTTCAAGTATCTTCGCGCCGGAGGTTTGGTGCGGCAACGCGGTGATCACCACCTCACCGTCCTCGATCTCATAACAGGCGCGCATGCGCA
>JBDSOT010000035.1:0-4824 GCA_039914705.1 Gammaproteobacteria bacterium
GGCTGGACCTTGCACTGCTCATTGGCATGATCGCGGGCCTATTGAGCTTCGTGCCGTACCTGGGCTTTTTTGTGGGCCTATTGCTGGCGAGCGTGGCCGCCCTCGTGCAATTCCATGATGTTTTAGCCCTCGTCTATGTCCTCATCGTATTCGGCATCGGCCAGCTTATCGAAGGGTTTATTCTGGTTCCGTTATTGATTGGCGGACGCATCGGTCTGCATCCCGTCGCCGTGATCTTCGCGGTGTTGGCGGGTGGGCAGTTATTCGGCTTTTTCGGCGTGTTGCTTGCCTTACCCATCGCTGCGGTGGTGCGCGTACTTTTGGGCTATGCCCATGAACGCTACGTCAAGAGCGAATTGTACGGACCGCAGCCCCCTGAAATCGCTCGTCTTGACTGATGCAATTACCGTTAAGCATAGGGTTGCGCGACGGCGCCAGCTTCGCTAATTACTGTGTAGGCCCGAATCGTGAGGCGGTGCAGACACTGCATGATATTGCTAACGCGGATCTGCAATTTATTTATTTATGGGGTGCGCCCGGAACTGGCAAGACACATCTGCTGCATGCCGCCTGCCAAAGCATATCCGCGCAAGGGGCAACACCCGCTTATCTCTCATTGACCCACGCTGGGGAAATTTCGCCTGACCTGTTACTCGGATTGGAGCATCTCGCCCTGGTCTGCATTGACGATATTCAGGCCATCGCCGCTCGTCCGGAGTGGGAAATCGCCTTGTTCCATCTATACAACCGCATCCACGCAACAAATACGCGGCTGGTTATCAGTGGAAGCGCTACGCCACGCGAGTTAGGCCTGGGTTTGGCGGATTTGAGTTCGCGCCTGGTCTGGGGCTTGGTACTGCACCTGCACGCGCTCAATGACGAGGAAAAAATCGCCGCGCTCTCGCTACGGGCGCATGGCCGTGGAATTGAGTTGCCCGAGGATGTCGCACGTTTTCTGCTACGGCGTTGTTCGCGCGATATGCACGGCCTGTTTGATTTACTACAACGCCTCGACCTTGCCTCACTCGCCGGGCAACGCAGATTGACCATACCGTTCGTGCGCGAGTTGATTAAGTAGACTTAGCTACGGAAACGCTGGTTAATTCCATTTCCGTCATTCCGCGCACGCGGGAATCCAGTATGTTGTCGGATCCGCAGAGTTTATCCTGAGCGAAGTCGTAGGGCTTGATCCGACCTACCTATCTGGATTCCGGATCTCTGCTAGGCGCAGCCTGCCCCCGCGAAGGCGGGGGCCCGGAATGACGAATAAATCAGAGCTTCCTTTAATACATGTAAACACGAGCACCGCGGATTAAGAATAAGGAGATGATTAAACTCATACGCGCAAAAACTACTTGACACGTCTCCCTGTCCCCGTATTACAGTATTAAAAAACGAAACAACTAATAAGTAATAAAAGAATAACAAATAAATAAGAGGGGGCTCTTATGGCTGTTGCCAAAAAGTTTTACGTTGTTATATTCGCCTTGTTTTTTCTTCTTGCCATTCCCAGTGCACATGCCACCTCAACCTGGGTACAAGGTCTTTACCGCTTTAACCTTGGGCTGATTATATTGGGGGAGGCATACTTGTAGTGGCTGATCAGCCCGCCTTGCTCACCGACTGGAGCGTGGCCATCCGCATCTTAATCTCCTATCCTTCAGATGGGGATAGATGGGGCTGGGAGTATTACTCTCCGAACGGATCAGTAAGTAGAATCAGTCAAATCTTTTCTGCTTCGCTAAATGGCCAGTTAGGCTGTTTCCTAACAGTCGGAATATACCCTGCCCCGCCCCCGGGTTGTGCCGGTACTGTTGTGATAGTGGCCGATATAACTGCCTTTGCTATCAAACGCATTCAATGCGAGGTGCCCGGTAATTGGCGTGCCGTACTAAAATTCACACCGGGCGGCAGCACCATCGCACAGACGCTTTTCGATCAGCCGTTTACCCTGGCTTCTATCGGACCTGTGGTGAATGTAGCTTTGAATCCGAAGGAAATACACCCGAAGGTAAATGGCGGCGGGACACCGCCGATACCTAATGTTGATGCAGAAACATCGCATATCAATGCTCTGGTTACCGATTCCGGTTGTCCCAATATTCCAATTCCTGATGCCAAAGTGGAGCTGTCCTCGAAAGTAATACCAGGGTCGGGTGGCCATGCTCACATCAAAACGGAGCTGGCGGGCACGGGCACATTCAAGAGCGGGAGGTCGAGCGGCCTGACGGTTTCGGGAATTAGCGATCTATATGGGAAATTTCAGGCCACATACACTGCGGGCGACTTGGGGATCAAGGAAAATATCATTGCCAGGGCGACCGTGACCGATAGCCAAGGCATGACTAAAACTGTCGAGGGTAAGTCCGAGTTGTCTATCACTGTGGCAACCAAAACCCCGATTACCCCATTGCCTGCGATGTCACCTTTTTATGTTTTACAGCAAGGTGAGGAGGGAGCGAATAATCATCCGCAGAATAATTACGGACGTCCCCGACTCAACCAGGTGATCCAGTCCGTGGCCAGCGCCTTTAAATCTTACCGCCAGAAGGAGACCCAGCAAACCACGGTGACGCTGCTCTCCATAAATGACATCAGTTTACCCCTTGGAGGACGCTTCGAAGGACATGGCTCACATGAGGTGGGGGTGGAGTTGGATATTAATGGGGCGGCAAGTGGATTAGCTCCGGACTCACGTGACTACCGCAAATTAATTAAATTATTTGACGGCCAGCAATGCACGGAAATCCATTTTATTCACTTCCGTTGCGAGAAAACGTACTGAAGTAAGGCAGAGGAGATTACGTTCATGATAACCAAAAATAAATTTTTATTATTAACCTTAATTTTATGTCTACCATTCTCATTCACGTATGGGCAGTACGTCGCTCCCAATGTAAGTAATACTGAGATCACTGTGCAGGTGACTTATGCACCCACCAGTGGCGTATATACATACAACTATACACTCGTCAGTCCACAACGAAACATAGGAAATATCGAATGGTTTTCTGTAATCATCCAGACCCCAAGCACCACCACACCAGACCCAGAGCTAGCTTTGCTAGGTGATAATAGCTTGGAAGATAATCTTGCCCCAACTACCACAATACCAGTAAGTGTTACCTCTCCCTCTAATTGGCTTGCCGTAATCTCAGTCGATGGAAGGTTGAGATGGGCTAGCGAAGAAAGTGTTTATGACATTCCCCCCGGCAATTCATTGTCCAACTTCAAAATCTACAGCAAGGCCCCACCCGGCGCTCGTCCTTATATCATCAAGCCCTTTATACTCACCGGTCCCAATACTCCCTACCATGAGGGCTGCGAACTGGAAGATTCCAACTGCCCTTCGCCCGTTGCCCTCTATGTGCATGGCACCACCATCGGCCCGGTGCTGCCCGAGGAGCTAAAACTCATCAACGGTAAAGGCCAAAGCGCAGCAGTCAATGCCTTTTTGGCTTACTCGAATATCACGGCTACGCGCATTACACTCCCGGCTACTGCAAAGGGTTTTGATTTGGCGGTTAAATACGGCACTACCACCTTCCCGGCCACCTTTGCAGCCACGCTCAACGGCGTGAACGTGACACCGTCTTTTCACCCCAATCCCGGCGCCTTTGACGTGGTGCGGATCCCACTGCTCAAAGGCGCTAATAAGCTTTTGCTTTCTATTGAGGGCTTAAAGCCCAGCGGCGCGCAAAGCCGTGATACGGATAGCCTGACCTTTATCGTGCCATGAGGCATTTAGCCCAAACTTCAGTAGCGCAACGGCGCAACAGGCATGGCAGGGATACAGCCATGAAAAAATTATATCTGCTTCTATTGAGTTTTCTCTTTGTAACGTCAGGTTGGGCCCTTGACGTTGACCCTATGACACAAAACCCTGTGATCACTAATACTGACTTACAGGTTAAGGTCATCTATAACCCTGCCAGCAATATTTATGAGTATCAGTATACCCTTGCGAGTGGAGGAAATAACTTGGGCTATATTCAACGCCTTGCTATAGATGTTTCAACATTAGTGCCACAGGGCAATGTTTATGATCCAGTCTTATACAGCGATGCAACTCGAAGTGACAAGCCTAGCGATGAAGTGGGTGCCTCCAAAAATTCGGTGCCAATAGGTATGCAATCGCCTGGTCCTAACACGCTTTGGTTTAGTGCGGTATCTATGAACGGCACAGCTTTCTGGGGCGCTATCAATGACAGTGCTTTTATCACGCCGGGGCAAACCCTAGGGAGTTTTATTTTTCAATCCAAGGCCCCGCCTGGCGCCAGAAGATTCTCAATAATGCCCTACTTTCGGTACGACGGCTTTCCATGTGCCGATGAGTGCCCTGATGGTGTAGGTCCTAATCCCGAAAGTTACAAATTTACCGGCACCACCATCGGCCCAGTGCTGCCCGAGGAGCTAAAACTCATCAACGGCAAAGGCCAAAGCGCAGCAGTCAATGCCTTTTTGGCTTACTCGAATATCACGGCTACGCGCATTACACTCCCGGCTACTGCAAAGGGTTTTGATTTGGCGGTTAAATACGGCACCACCACCCTCCCGGCCACCTTTGCAGCCACGCTCAACGGCGTGAACGTAACACCGTCTTTTCACCCCAATCCCGGCGCCTTTGACGTGGTGCGGATCCCATTGGCAAAGGGCACCCATAAGCTTTTGCTCTCTATTGAAGGCTTAAAGCCCAGCGGTGCCCAAAGCCGTGATACGGATAGTCTAACCTTTATCGTGCCATGAGGCATTTAGCCCAAACTTCAGTAGCGCGGCGGCGCAACAGGCATGGCAGATAACGCAAGAATTTTTAGCTAAACATCT
>JBDSOT010000076.1:0-10597 GCA_039914705.1 Gammaproteobacteria bacterium
TGCAAAGATGTGTTCACGCAGTTGCCGATGGAGTTTGCGGTCGAGGCCACTCAACTGTTGGGGTTGAAATTGGAAGGTAGTGTTGGGTA
This sequence comes from Gammaproteobacteria bacterium, assembly GCA_039914705.1. Taxonomy (GTDB): domain Bacteria; phylum Pseudomonadota; class Gammaproteobacteria; order SURF-13; family SURF-13; genus JBDSTW01. Next base: position 90 of record JBDSOT010000076.1, read on the forward strand.
AGGTGCCGAAGGCACCGCACGCCAATACATGGATGTATTGGCCGGTTTATGGAGATGCTATACCTGTCGCGCCAGGGAAGGCCAAGCTAATTTACACGCCGAGTACACAGGAAACCTGTTAATAATGATTCTTCAAAACAGTAAAACAATATTGGAAGTGCGCGACTTGTCGGCCTCTGTCGCCGGTGTCGGCATTCTGAAAGGTATTAACCTTACCGTGCGTGCGGGCGAAGTGCACGCCATCATGGGGCCCAACGGCTCGGGCAAAAGTACCTTGGCTAAAGTGCTCGCCGGCCATCCTTCCTACACTGTTACCGGCGGTGATGTTTTGTTCGAGGGTAAGAATCTGTTCGAGATGTCTCCCGAACAACGCGCGCGCGCCGGTATGTTTTTAGCATTCCAGTACCCCATCGAAATTCCCGGCGTGACGAATAGCGCATTTTTACGTCTTGCCTACAACACGCTGCAAACCGAACGCGGACTCGACGAACTGGATCCGCTGGAGTTCGATGATTTCGTGCAGGAAAAATTAAAAGTCGTGGAAATGGATGCGAGTTTTCTGGATCGCAGTGTCAATGGCGGTTTTTCCGGCGGCGAAAAGAAGCGTAATGAAATATTGCAAATGGCCGTGCTCGACCCAAGGCTTGCGGTGCTGGATGAGACAGACTCAGGCTTGGATATTGATGCCTTGAGAATTGTGGCAAATGGCGTGAACCGGCTTGCAACTGCGGATAAAGCCATCATTTTAGTGACCCATTACCAGCGCCTGCTGAACTATATCACCCCGGATTTTGTGCACGTTATGGAAGGCGGTCAGATCGTTAAAACTGGCAATAAAGAACTGGCACTTGAACTGGAAACACGCGGCTATGATTGGGTACGCGATGATTATAAAGCGAGCGGTCAAACGGCTGGGATGCCTGCATGAATGTACACATGGAACTCGTCAAGGACGCGCACGCTGACGATCTTTTACGAAGCGTCAACAACGACTCTGCGTATCTAACCGAACCTGGCTGGCTGGTTGAGCTACGCGCCGACGCCAGTGCCTGTGCCAACAGGCTTGCCCTGCCCACAACGCAAGACGAGGAATGGCGCTTTACCGATCTTTCGCCGCTGCTCAAGGTTTCATTCCAGCCTGCTAATGTAACGCCTGAATTAGAGTTGGCAAACATCGAGCACTTTATCGTGCCCGAGGCTGCAACAAGCCGCCTGGTGTTCGTCAATGGCATCTATGCGCCGCAACTTTCAGCTTGCGCCAGTTTGCCATCAGGCACCGTAGTAAACAGCCTGGCCGAGGCCATGTCATCATACGATGATGTTGTCCGCACCCACATCGGCCAGCTTGCCGATTTTCAACAGGATATATTCAGCGCACTCAACACAAGTTTGCTACACGATGGCGCATTGGTAATCATACCCAAAGGCCAGGTTGTTTCTGCGCCGATTCACCTGCTCTTCGTTTCCACGCATCAGGAAAACCCGACAGCAGTCTATCCGCGCTGCTTGATCGTCGCAGAAAAAGACAGCAGCTTCACACTGATTGAAGATTATGTCAGTCTCGATGGAGACGTGTATTTCACGAATGCCGTAACAGAGATTATCGTTGGTGAAAACGCCGAGGTGCGACATGCAAAATTGCAGCGCGAGTCCCGCACGGCTTTCCATATTGCGCAGTGTGCGGTAACTCTGGCGCGAGACAGCGTTTATACCTCGACTACAGTAACGTTCGGTGCGCGACTTTCGCGCCACAATCTGCACGTGCTTCAAAATGCTGAAGGTGCGCAGTGCACCTTGGACGGCCTGGCGCTGATCTCTGCGCGCCAGTTGGCCGACACCCATACTTTCATGGATCACGCTCATGCGCACGGTAAGAGCACGCAATTACATAAATGTATCGTGGACGGCGCGGCGCATGCGGTATTCAGCGGCAAGGTGTTTGTGCGCAAGGGCGCGCAGCTCACTAACTCGGCACAGTCAAACCGAAATTTACTGTTGTCGGACAAGGCGCGGGTAGATACCAAGCCGCAACTGGAAATATTCGCTGACGACGTGAAATGCGCACATGGGGCAACGGTTGGCCAGCTCGATGAGGAAGAGCTATTTTATTTAAAGAGCCGTGGCTTGAATGAACTGGCTGCGCGCAACTTGTTGACTTACGCATTTGCCGCCGAACTCATCGACAGAATCCCTATTGCTTCGGTGGTGGAGCAACTCCGGCAGATAGTATTAACGCAAACGCAGATTGAACTCAGAGAAAAAGCATGATTACCGCTAACTCTGCACGAACTCAAAGCTCAACCGATGCGTTGGATATTGCGCGCATCCGCGCTGATTTTCCCATCTTGCAACGCCGCTTCGACGGTAATCCGCTTATCTATCTTGATAACGCCGCCAGCAGTCAGATGCCGCAGCAGGTTATCGACCGTCTGGTGCATTATCAAACGCATGAACACGCCAATGTGCATCGTGCAGTGCACAGCCTGAGCGAACTTGCGACGGCAGAATATGAAAATGCGCGCCGCAAGATCATGCATTTTGTGAATGCAAAAGATGAGCGCGAGATTATCTTCACGCGCGGCGCAACCGAGGCGATTAATCTGGTCATGCACGGTTACGGGCGCGCGTTTATCGGCGCGGGTGACGAGATCATCATTTCCGCCATGGAGCATCATTCCAATATCGTGCCCTGGCAAATGCTCTGTCAGGAAAAAGGCGCGGTGTTGCGCGTTATTCCCATGAACGACGCTGGCGAACTGCTGTTCGATGAATATGAGAAATTGCTTAACGAGCACACCAGATTCGTCGCGCTGACGCATATTTCCAACGCGCTGGGAACCATCAATCCAGTGCGCGAAATGATAGCAGCCGCGCATAAATGGAATGTGCCCGTCCTCCTCGATGGTGCGCAGGCCGCGCCGCATATTCCAGTGGATGTGCAGGAATTGGATTGCGATTTCTATGTGTTTTCCGGACATAAAATGTGCGGGCCGACCGGCATTGGTGTTCTGTATGGCAAAACCGCATTGCTGGAAAAAATGCGGCCCTACCAGGGCGGCGGCGACATGATTCTCAGTGTGACCTTCGAGCACACGACGTATAACACAATCCCCTATAAATTCGAGGCTGGTACGCCAGCGATTGCACCCGCGATCGGCTTGGGCGCTGCAATTGATTATTTAACCGAATTGGGACTCGACCGCATCGCCGCGTATGAAAACGAATTACTTACCTACGCCACGGCAGAACTCGGCGCCATTAACGGTGTCAGAATCATCGGCACAGCGCAGCACAAAGCGGCAGTGTTATCGTTCGAGGTCGATGGCATCCATCCGCACGATGTGGGCACGATTCTCGATCAGGATGGCATTGCGATTCGCGCCGGACACCACTGCGCACAGCCTGTCATGCAGCGCTTCGGCGTGCCTGCCACGGCGCGTGCCTCGTTTGCCTTTTACAATACGTTGGCGGAAGTCGATGCGCTGGTTGATGGCGTGCGTAACGTACAAAGGATGTTTACCTGATGAGCAATAGCAGACAGCTTTATCAGGAGGTCATCCTCGACCACAACAAGAAGCCACGTAATTTCGGTGAGCTTGACGACGCCAACCGCAAGGCCGAAGGACACAACCCGCTGTGCGGCGATCACATTACGGTGTCCTTGCGCCTTCAGGATGACATCATCGAAGGCATTGCCTTTCAGGGTCAGAGCTGCGCAATTTGCAAGGCCTCGGCCTCCATGATGACGACCAACGTCAAAGGAAAAACCGTGCAGGCAGCAGGACATATAATTCAGGAATTCCGCGACATGGCGACCGGTAAACTCGATACAGAAAACCAACCGCACCAGCTCGGCAGGCTGAGCGTATTCGCGGGCGTGAAAGATTTGCCGTCGCGCGTGAAGTGCGCAATTTTACCGTGGCATACTTTATCCGCGGCATTTCATGCTCTCCCCTCCGCGTCCACTGAAGGCAACGACGAGCCGATGAAGTCACTCGTCGGTAACGTTTAGAGGCACTTGAGCCATGCCAAAAATTGCTGAAATCGAAGGCACTCCAAACCCGAACGCGGTAAAGTTCGTGCTTAAGGAACCTTTAACCTGGGGCATTACGCGCTCGTTCGATAACGCGGCAGCGGCCGAGTCCGACGCGCTGGCTGCGGCCCTGTTCGCCATTCCGCACGTAAGCAATGTTTTTTACGTGGATCGCTGGGTAAGCGTCACGCAGGACGGTGGCACGCCCTGGCCGGAACTGCTCAAGCAATTAGCCGTGCCGATCCGCGCGGCGCCGGCGGCGGAGGCATTTGTGCCGGGTGCGTTCACGCCCCGCAGCATGCCGATAAACGGACAGGAAAATCCACGCCTTACCCGGATCACCGAACTTATCAATGAAAAGATTCGCCCCTATCTGATGAGCGACGGCGGTGACCTTGAAGTACTGGAACTCGATGGCAATCAATTGATGGTGCATTATCACGGTGCTTGCGGAAGCTGCCCCAGTTCGCTGGCGGGCACCTTATCCGCCATTGAAAATCTGGTGCACACTATCGAACCCGACATCGAAGTCGTCGCCGTATAAAACTATAAGGAAAAACCATGGCAGAGTGGGTGCCGGTAGCAAAGACCGCGGAGTTTGTCCCTGGGCAGTGCCGCATCGTGGATGTTGATGGCGCGCGTATCGCCGTATTCAATCTTGGCGGCGAGTATTTTGCGATAGAAGATGTCTGCACTCATGACGGTGGTTTGCTGGCGAGCGGTAAACTCAATGGTGACGAAATAATTTGCCCGCGTCATGGCGCGCGTTTTTGCATCAAGACCGGCGAGGCCCTGAGTGCCCCGGCCTTCGAACCCACCGCAACGTTTCCCGTCAGGATTGAGGCGGGTGAGGTACAGGTTATGGATGATCGCTGGGATTGAGGGCAATTATTAGACACATTGGTGTATTAGGAAAAACTGAGATTTCACTCTCGTCATTCCCGCACGCGGGAATGACGGCCTCTTCAGATATTAGGGCATACTTAGAGTGTCTAACAAAATGAAAACGTGGCACCCATCTTCCCTCATCCCCACCCTTCTCCCGAAGGGAGAAGGGCTTTGTCTTCCCTCTCCCTCCGGGAGAGGGACCGAGGGTGAGGGAATTTTGCGACGCCCTCTGGTCATTTTTGTTAAACGCTGTAAGTACCCAATCTCACTACTTCATATTCCAGCATGGAGGCAACATGAAGTTTTTTATCGATAGCGCCCACCTCGACGATATCCGCCACGCCCTGGAACTCGGAATGGTTGACGGCGTTACTACCAACCCCTCATTGATCGCCAAAGAAAGCGGCATCAATTTTCACCAGCACATCGCCAAAATATGCACTATCGTCAAGGGCCCGGTCAGTGCCGAAGTCACTGCGCTGGATTGCAAAGGCATGTTGGCGCAAGGACGGGAGCTGGCTAAGATTGCGCCAAACGTAACCGTTAAAGTACCGCTCACACCCGATGGCCTGAAGGTCTGCCGCGCGTTGTCAGACGAAGGCACGATGGTCAATGTCACACTGTGCTTTTCCGCAGCGCAAGCTATTTTGGCCGCCAAGGCTGGCGCATCTTTCGTTTCGCCTTTTGTGGGGCGATTGGATGACGTCGGCCAGAACGGCATGGGCTTGATCGCGGAGATTGTCGAGATATATCAGAACTACGATTGGACGACAGAGATTCTGGTGGCATCGGTACGCCACCCGATTCACGTCACCGAGGCCGCACGCCTGGGCGCGGATGTAGTCACCCTGGGGATCAAGACCCTCGATCAAATGTTCAAGCACCCCTTGACCGATACCGGCATCGAGCTTTTTCTCGCTGACTGGAAGAAGGTCAGCAAATAACTGCCACTAGATAAGATTATTTGACCATTCTAGTGAAGTCACGGCGCAAGTGCTTTGAGTGCGCCTTGGGCTGATGTTTAATGCTAATCTACTTCAAATTCCACTTAAGTAATTCCCCTAAAAAATTGAGGAAATTTTTTCATTATGCGCGTTGTTTCATATACGAAATTGTTAGGCCTTCTAAGTAGAATTGCCATTTTTATAAAACCCCGGACACCCACGAAATCAACCCTGTGCGACAGTCATAAGCCTCATTCAATGTCTAATGCTCGCCTCCCGGATCCAAGTAACTTATTCGCACGTTATTCAGCCTATGTTTGTTTAATTGCACTGGTCTCATGGCCACCGGCAAATGCCTTAGCTTTCGACTTTAACGATGTGATAAGCAAGGCCGAGACACTGGCCTCGAAGCCCTATCAAGCGCCTGATCTGATTCCGCAATTTATGCGCGAACTTAGCTATGAACAATTTCAAAATATTCATTTCAAATCCGAGAAAAGCCTGTGGAGCGCCAATAACTCACGCTTCCAGGTCATACTAACGGCTCCGGGCACGGTTCTCACACATACCATTAAACTCAATATCATTGATGCTAAGGGCGTAAAACCCGTGCCTTTTCAGAAGGATTTTTTTGATTATGGCAGTGAAGATTTAGCCAAGAGAGTGCCCGCAGACTTGGGTTTTGCGGGTTTTAATCTGACTTTTCCCCTAGATGAGTCTGATGCAAAGAATAATTTCCTTGTTTTTGCCGGTGCAAGTTATTTTCGAGGAGTCGGCAAGGATAATAACTTTGGTCTTTCTGCTCGCGGCATTGCTATTGATACCGCGATGGATAGCGGCGAAGAGTTTCCTTCTTTTGTCGAATACTGGCTGGTCAAGCCTACTTCAAAAGCAAAACAAATGACTTTTTTTGCGTTGCTCGATGGTGAAAGTTTGACTGGGGCATATCAATTCACGGTTATGCCCGGCCAACCCACGCGGGTGGATGTCAAAACCGTTCTTTTTGCCCGACATGATATCGGCCTGATGGGAATCGCTCCGCTGACCAGTATGTTTTATTACGGGGAGAATATGCAAAGACCACCGGGAAACTGGCGTCCCGAAGTCCACGACTCCGACGGTCTATTAATACACAATGGTACGGATGAATGGCTGTGGCGACCGCTACTTAACCCGAGAGATTTACAGGTGGAATCATTTTCGGTAGAAAACCCCAAGGGGTTTGGTTTGCTGAATCGCGATGAACGTTTCGAATCCTATCAGGATGCACAGGCACATTATGATTCGCGACCCAGTGCCTGGGTGACTATCGAAGATGCCTGGGGTGCCGGACGTATTGTGCTGGTGCAGATACCCACAAATAACGAAACCAATGACAACATTGTGGCCTTCTGGACACCATCGGCACCGGTCAAAGATGGCGCACGACTGGATTTAAACTACAAACTAAGCTTCGGTAACGATCAGCTTACCGGCCAGAAATTAGCTAGCAGCACCAATACTTTTGTGGGGCTTGGAAATATCGTAGGCGGCGGTCATGTCGAAGGTGCTTATCGTTTTGTGGTCGATTTCGGCGGGCCCAGCATGGAAAAACTTGCACCTGACGCCGCTGTGCTTGCCGTGGTATCAGCCCAACAGGGCGAGATTCTCGAACAATATGTCGAGTATGTTAAACCGAGTAAGCTCTGGCGGCTCTCGTTTCTGGCACGTCCTGATAAAGATAAACCCCTTCTGCTGCGGGCATTTCTGAAAACAGACGAAGCGCCCTTGACGGAAACATGGACTTACAAATTACCCATAAATAACGGAATCGGAGGCAGCCAGTAGTGAGCTTGTCAGACGAGAAAGTTATTCATTTATTTAACAGCGCTTATTGCTATCTGAGACTCAGCGGCATGCCGGCGGAGGAAAGTTTTGTTCGAATAAAAAATCTACCCAACACCCTATTTACGGCGGACAGCAGTGATGAATTATGGACAAGATTATTACTGGAATTATCTGACCGGCCCAGCCCAGCCCCCTTTCCTCTACACCCACCTCCACCCATTCTTCGTGGACACATGCGCTACCTCGAACACACCGCGTAAAACTGAAATATGAGCGAGGCGAGTTTGCCGGAAATGATTGTGCCCCAACGCCAAGCCTGGCACACCCGCGCCGCTTGGCGTCGTCCGTTAATGTGCGTGCTGATTCTGATTCAAGTATGGGTTGCCGTACAGGCGATGGTGAGCATACTGCCCTATCATGGGACGACACCGGTCGAATTGGCGCTATTGATTGTTTTTATGTTCCTGTTTGCAGGAATATCCACTGGTTTCTGGATGGCGGTATTTGGATTCGTGGTGCGACGCCTGGGAGGAGACCCGCGTTCGTTGATGGCGCGCTTCAAACCAGAAACTCTGGTGACTGTTGAATTGGCTCCCACAGCCATCCTCTTTCCTATTTATCACGAAAACGTTGAACGCACCTTGGCAGGTCTGAGGAGCACGTATTGTGACCTTGAACGCCAAGGTCAACTAAAATGGTTTGAGTTTTTCATACTGTCGGATAGTCGCGATCCCGAGATTTGGCTTAAAGAGCAGGAAGGTTGGTATCGACTCTGCGAAGAATTGGCGGCACACGGACGCATCCATTACCGCCGGCGATTAGTTAACCTTAATCGCAAGACCGGAAACATTGCCGACTTCCTGCGCCGTTGGGGTCGCCGCTTTCCTTACATGATTGTGATGGATGCCGACAGCCTGATGAAAGGCGCGAGTCTGGTTCAAATGGTGCGTTTGATGGAGTGCGCGCCACAGGTTGGCATCATTCAGACCAACCCCGCCATTGTAAATGCGCGTTCTGCCTATGCGCGCATTCAGCAATACGGAAACAGCCTTTATGGCCCGCTATTTTCAGAGGGGCTGGCCGCCATACAATTGGGCGACGCGGTGTTCTGGGGACATAACGGCATCCTGCGCGTCGCGCCTTTCATGCAACATTGCGGACTCAAGCGATTGTCCGGCCGTGGTTTTATGCAAGGGTCGATTTTAAGTCACGACTTCGTAGAAGCTGCCTACATGCGCCGGGCCGGTTATGAGGTGTGGCTGGAACCGCGGCTGGGGGGCAGCTACGAGGAATCGCCACCGAGTCTGGTTGATGACCTGATGCGTGACCGGCGCTGGGCGCACGGTAATCTGCAACACATCGGCATTCTGTTCAAGCTAAACATACGCTTTGCACATCGCGTTGCCTTTGCGAATGGCATAATGGCCTATTTATCCTCACCGTTGTGGTTCCTGTTTATTGTTTTAATCACCATCGAGGTAGCGCAGTTTACCCTGAGTCCCATTAATTATTTTCCTGAACCTAACAGCCTCTATCCACTGTGGCCGGAGTGGAACCCTCAATGGGCTATTCTGCTGGCTTTAAGTACTGCAACATTATTGTTCACGCCCAAGCTGTTTGCCTTTCTTGATTTATTATTTGACCGTCAGCGTCTACGCGCTATGGGTGGCGGACTCAAGACAGTGTTTAGCTTACTGATTGAGCTGCTGGTCTCGGTGTTGCTGGCGCCTATCCGCATGCTCGCGCACACTCGCTTTGTGCTCGAAATTTTACTCAACTTCAACGCGCGCTGGGCCGGACAAAATCGAACCCAGGAAATCAGCTGGACGCAAGCCCTGATAAATCAAGCCCCCGGCGGATTACTGGCTATCTCATGGGCCGCGTTTTCGTTCTGGCTCGAGCCGTTATTTTTTTATTGGTCGTTACCGATTGCCTTGCCTTTAGTTCTCGGTGCGCCGGTCACCTTATGGCTCAGTCGATTTCGCCTGGGGGCTGCTTTAAAAAAACGCCGATTGCTGGTCATACCGGAAGAAACGCAAACCCCTGATGTGCTCAAGGATCTCTACAAAACTCCTATTTTCCGGGCACGCAGCCTGACGGCCTTTGAACTTGCCATACTTGACCCCTGGTGCAATCGGCTACACGCCCAGCTTGCGCGGAGCAGACACAATACCGCAAGCCGTAATAAGCGACGAAACGAGCTTCTTAGAGTGTGCAGCAACTTAACACAGGCTGACTCATTGACGACCCATGACAAAAACTGGCTTGCGCAAGATGCTATTAGCCTCCCAAAGCTGCATGAAATGGCCTGGAAAGCTAAACAGGATTCTCCCTGGGGCAAACGACTTCTATTGTTGTGCAGCGAATTAACAGCCGATCACTCTTGTCGAAATAATTCACGAATAAGGCTGTAAAGCCTAACGTCCCCGTGGCGTTAGGCTCTTTTTCGGGGTGATTCACTCGCTTTTCTGCATACTCAGTAGTCCTGCTTATCAAGCAACCGGGAAGGAGCCACTACCTACACCTTCATCACCGCACAGTTTGAGTCCGCGCGTTAAATCTACCCTCAGTACCGGCAATTATCTGATTTTTTTTCTGTTATTACTTGACGTTAGCCATTATTCTAAGTAATTTCCCATGTTGGCTTTAAGTTCAGAGTTGGGTCGTTATGACGATTTTTTCGGGGGTAAAGTGACGTGGAATTGACCGGTGCCGAGATACTCATTCGTTGCCTCAAAGATGAGGGCGTCGAGTTTATATTTGGATACCCGGGCGGCGCGGTATTGCACATCTATGATGCGCTCTACAAGCAGACC
>JBDSOT010000091.1:0-12602 GCA_039914705.1 Gammaproteobacteria bacterium
ATCAAGGAAACCGCCAAGGCCTTATGGCTGATCTATCTGGGCCTTATTGTGCTGTGCATGCTCTGCCTATGGCTGGCCGGCATGACACCGTTCGACGCCATGATTCACAGTTTCACGGCTCTCTCCACTGGCGGTTTCTCAACGCACGATGCCAGCATCCTCTATTTCGATAGCGCCGCCATCGAAATGATTTTGGTGCTCTTCATGTTTCTGGGCGGAACCAACTTCGCGTTGCATTTCCTGGCATTTCAGGAGCGCAGTCCGTTGCTCTATTGGCGAGACACAGAGTTCCGCGTGTATTTCTCGATTCTTGCCGCCAGCACTGTTTTCATCGCGCTTTATTTATTTTTCAACGACATCTACCCGAGTTTATTACAGGCACTGCGCTACGCCGTATTTCAAGTCGTCTCCATGGCCACCACCACGGGCTTCATGAGCGCGGATTTCGGCGCCTGGCCGCCGGTATTGGGCGCATTGCTGATGATTATCAGTTTCTTTGCAGGGTCCGCAGGTTCCACGTCAGGCGCCATCAAGGTGGTGCGCATCACCTTGCTGTTCAAGCAGACCTTTTGCGAAATCCGTCAACTTATTCATCCCAGCGCCGTGGTACCTCTGAAGTTGTCCGGCAAGGTCGTGCCGGATCGGGTCATCGCGAGCGTCTCGGCCTTCTTTGCCACCTACCTCGCCAGCTTCGCGCTCATCGCCTTGAGCATCTCGGCAATGGGTGTTGATCTTGTAACAGCCTTCAGCGCCACCGCGGCGGCGATCAACAACACCGGCCCCGGCCTTGGCGCCGTCGGGCCAGCCCTGAATTTTGCGGGTTTACCAACTGCGGCAAAATGGATATTGTCGTTCGCCATGCTGTTGGGCCGGTTGGAAATATTCACCCTCTTCGTCATCCTGACGCCGATGTTCTGGCGCAGATAAACGTCAAGCCAAAAACACCCTCCACAATTGCTACGGTATCTTCTGCGCCCACAGCGGGATAGCTGGTTATCTTGTAGTCTGCTATTTATGATAAGGCTGTATCGCAATGAGCTGTTTTGAAAGCAGAGTGTTATGACAACTGGCGGTTTATTAATATGACTGAAACTGGCCACAGACCTGGTGAAAACCGCGATCGTGCCACACATGCGCACGACCACGCACACCATGGCGCGCAATCCCTTAGCCGCAATACGTTATGGTATGCGCTGTTAATCACGCTCGGCTTTGCGGCCGTGGAAGCCGTGAGCGGCTGGTGGGCGGGGTCGCTGGCTTTGCTGGGCGATGCCGGGCACATGGTTACGGACGCGAGTGCGCTGGGTTTGGCGGCGTTCGGTGCGTGGGTTGCGCGCCACCCGCCGTCAACCCGCCATTCTTACGGCCTGGGCCGCGCCGAGGTGGTGGTGGCTTTGGTCAATGGCTTGTTGATGCTGGCGGTGGTGAGCGGGATTTTGTATGCGGCCATCGAGCGATTACGCGCGCCGCAAGAAGTGATGGCGGGGACGGTAATGATAGTCGCGGGGCTGGGACTGCTCGTGAATGTAGCAGTGGCTTTGATATTAAGTCGTGGCGAAAAAACCTTGAATACGCGCGGAGCCATGCTGCACGTAATGGCCGATATGCTCGGCTCGATTGCCGCGTTGCTGTCCGGCCTGGTGATTTACCTCACTGACTGGACAATCGTTGATCCCATTCTTTCGATATTTATCTGCGCGCTGATTTTGTATTCGAGTGTGCGCCTGTTGCGTGAGGTGTTGCATGTCATCATGGAAGGCGTGCCGCGTAATCTCGATCTGCCCGAGATCGGCCGCGCGCTGGCTGGCGTAAAAGGTATAACATCCGTGCACGACCTGCATATCTGGACCTTGTCGTCGGGCGTGATCGCACTCTCCGCGCATGTGGTAGTCAGGGATCTGGTGCGTTGGGAAGAACTGCTCGACACCGCAAAAAACTTGCTCCACGAAGGCTATGACATCGGCCACGTTACCCTGCAACCGGAGTCGAGCACACATATTTTGCGGCAGGTCAAAAATACCGAGCGTTGGCCCATGTAGGGTGGGCGGGCACTGCCCGCCCGATCCTTTTAGGAACCGGTCAAGGTGGGCAGTGCCCACCCTACACTTGGGCATCCATTTATCCGGCCGAGGTACGCGATAATTTCTTACGCTCGTGTTCGAGCAGGAAACGCTTGCGCAAACGGATATGGTGCGGCGTCACTTCGACCAGTTCATCGTCATTGATAAACTCCAGAGCCTGCTCCAGGCTCATGTTGACCGGCGGCACCAGGATCACGTTTTCATCGGTTCCCGAGGCGCGCATATTGGTCAATTGCTTACCCTTAAGCGGGTTTACCACCAGGTCGTTGTCACGCGAGTGCAGTCCGATAACCATACCCTCGTACAACTCCTCGCCGGGGCCAATGAACATGCGCCCGCGTTCCTGCAAACTGAATAATGCAAAGGCCACGCTCTTGCCCACGCCGTTGCAGATCAGCACGCCCTTGTTGCGCTCGCCGATGCTGCCCTTTTTGAACGGGCCGTAATGGTCGTAAACATGGTGCATTAAACCCGTGCCCGAGGTCAGCGTAAGAAACTCGGTGCGAAAACCGATCAGGCCGCGTGTCGGGATCATGTATTCCAGACGCACGCGGCCCTTGCCGTCGGGTTCCATATTGGTAAGATCGCTCTTGCGCTGGCCGAGCGCCTCCATCACGCCGCCCTGATGCTGTTCTTCGACATCAATGACCAGCGCCTCATAAGGCTCGCACATTTCGCCATCAATCTCTTTCACGATGACCTGCGGGCGCGCCACGCCCAGCTCGTAGCCCTCGCGGCGCATGGTCTCGATGAGAATAGACAGGTGCAACTCGCCGCGCCCGCACACGCGAAATTTATCCGGGTCTTCGCTGTCTTCAACGCGCAATGCCACATTGTGAATAAGTTCGCGCTGCAAGCGCTCGCGGATCTGGCGGCTGGTAACATACTTGCCATCCTTGCCCGCGAACGGCGAATTATTCACCTGGAAGGTCATGCTCACCGTGGGCTCGTCGACCACCAGCGGCGTCAAGGCCTCGACATTGGCCGGGTCGCACAGCGTGTCGGAGATACCCAGGCCTTCGATGCCGGTGAAGCAGATGATGTCACCCGCCTCGGCCTCTGGCACCTCGATACGCTCCAGGCCATGAAAACCGAGAATTTGCAGGATGCGCGCATTGCGGCGCTTGCCGGAGCTATCAACCACCACCACCTGAGTGTTGGTCTTAACCCGGCCACGTGCGATGCGGCCGATGCCGATGACGCCAACGTAACTGGAATACGACAGGGAACTGACCTGTAATTGAAACGGGCCGTTGGGATCCACGGCGGGCGGGCGCACGTGCTCGATAATTGCCTCGAACAGCGGTGTCATGTCACCCTCGCGCACGGTGGAATCGAGGCTGGCGTAACCGTTCAGTGCGGAGGTATAGACGACCGGGAAATCCAGCTGCTCTTCGGTCGCACCGAGGCGGTCAAACAGATCGAAGGTCTGATCCAGCACCCAGTCGGGGCGCGCGCTGGGCCGGTCAACCTTGTTAATGACGACGATGGGCTTGAGGCCGAGCGCAAAGGCCTTTTGGGTCACGAAACGCGTCTGCGGCATCGGGCCGTCGACGGCGTCGACCAGTAGCAGCACCGATTCCACCATGGACAACACGCGCTCCACTTCGCCGCCAAAGTCGGCATGGCCAGGGGTATCGACGATATTGATGCGGTAATCTTTCCAGCGCAGCGCAGTGTTCTTGGCCAGGATGGTAATGCCGCGCTCGCGCTCCAGATCGTTGGAATCCATCACGCGCTCCGCCATTACGGCGCGCGCGCCGAAGGTTCCGGACTGTTGCAGGAGCTTATCGACGAGAGTGGTCTTGCCATGATCGACGTGGGCGATAATGGCGATGTTGCGTAAATTGTCTATCACAGCGCTACCTATAAATTCGGGAAAACTGCGTATTATACGGGAAGTGTGTAACAAGTGCTTGCACTGACACCTTAACCCTCCCCTTTGACGGGGGAAGGCCGGGAGGAAAGAAGGCTACTTTCAATCACCCCCACCCCTGCCCTTGTATGTTTCATTTTGCTGGACAAGGATAAGCAATTATTGGTTAATCCTATCTGGTCCGGCACGGCAGCTCGACCCGTCCTGGGGACACCAAGCCCGTGGGAGAGCGAAGCGCGTCGTGCCGGTTTTTCAGTGATAACCCGAACGGTTGCTTGGGCCAATAAGCCCGCATTATTGCAAGGAGGGGTGCCATGAATGAAACGATCGTGGAGCAGTTTGTCGGCATTGATGTGTCCAAGGCCACATTGGACGTGTGCATCGAACCACCGAGGGAGGCGTTGCAGGTTGCTTACGATGAGGCGGGAATCAGCCAAATTATCGACCGCCTGAAGCTCGTGCGCCCGGTGTTGATTGTGCTGGAAGCCACCGGCGGATTGGAAGTCCGCATTGCCACTGAATTGGCCAGCCCCGGATTGCCGGTCGCCGTCATCAACCCGCGCCAGTTACTGACGATCATGAATGCCATGTTGAAAAATAAGGCCTCTTGGAACCCCAAAAACGCTTGACTCGGAACACGGTTGCTCCCCCATCAAGGGGGAGGAAATCTTTAGTCTCATGCCGTATTTCACTACCCATCCGCTAATTTCAGATCTAACCGGACGCCATCGTCAATTGCCCGGAATTGCGCGCTACGCTACCATGGCGCACCTGCCATCAAGAATTATGTGCCATGCCCAAAAAACCACCATCGCCGCTCAATTTTGAACAAGCCTTACACGAACTGGAGGCGCTGGTGGCGCGTATGGAGCAGGGCGAGATCAGCCTGGAGGATTCACTTAGAGACTTCGAGCGCGGCATCGAACTCACGCGCAGCTGTCAAAAGGCCCTGCAAGAGGCCGAGCAGAAGGTGCAAATACTGATGGAAAAAAACGGCCAGGCGAGACTCGAACCGTTTGCCAGCGGCGAGCTTGACGACACAGCCGACCTCAAAGACGACACCTGAAATGATCAGGCCGCAACACCGGTTTATCTCCTACTTATAAAATCACCCAACTATTTACCATGCCCTTGCAAAAATTCATGCATGAAATCCAGCCGCGCGTCGAGGCGGCGCTGGGCCGTTATCTCCCGGCGGCGAGCGCCCCGCCTGCGCATCTGCACGAAGCCATGCATTATGCCGTACTGGATGGCGGCAAACGCATACGCCCGCTGCTGGTCTATGCCGCAGGCGCCGCGCTCGGCGTTGATTATAGCCGCCTGGATGGCCCGGCCTGCGCGGTGGAAATGATCCATGCCTATTCCTTGGTGCACGATGATCTGCCGGCCATGGATAATGATGACCTGCGCCGCGGCAAGCCGACCTGCCATAAGGCCTTCGGCGAGGCCACCGCTATCTTGGCCGGTGATTCGCTGCTGGCGCTCGCCTTCCATATTTTGTCCGACGACCCCGCCATGCAGGCCAGCGCCGAACTGCGCGTCACCATGATTCAGACCTTGGCCCAGGCCAGCGGCTCGCGCGGTCTGGCGGGCGGGCAGGCCATGGATCTTGCCGCCGTTGGTTGCGAGCTGAATCTGGCCGAACTGGAGATGATGCATATCCACAAGACCGGCGCATTGATCCGTGCCAGCGTCATGTTGGGCGCGCACAGCCAGCCCGAGGCCGATAATCACTGGCTTACGGCGCTTGATCGTTATGCCAAGTGCATCGGACTGGCGTTCCAGATTCACGACGACATCCTGGACGTGGAAGGTGATACCGTGACGCTGGGCAAGACGCAAGGCGCCGACCTTGCGCTTAATAAACCCACCTATCCGGCCCTCGTCGGCATGTCCCGGGCTAAACAAATGGCCAAGGAGCTGCACGAGGCGGCGCTCGAAAGCCTTGCCGCCTTCGATACACGGGCCGCTGTGTTGCGCGCGATCTCGGCCTACTTGATTGAAAGAAAATCATAGTCAGTCTATTGTTTTCAGCCTTTGATGCAGGCCTTAAGATACGCCAGGCGCTTTGCCTTCCCGCCCGCCGCAAAGTCAGAGTAAAATACTCAGGAATTATGATTGTCCGCTAAGGCCTCTACACCGGGCTACGCAGGGGCATGTCGCAAACAGGAGAACGCAGCACCATGAAATCAGCCATTAAACCAGGCAGCGTTATCGGCATCGAGGACGTGCAAAATGCCGCCGATACGCGCCGCATTGCGATCAACAAGGTCGGCATCAAGGACATTCGGCATCCCGTGCGGGTGCTTGACCGCACCGGCGGCGAGCAGCACACCATCGCCAATTTCAACATGTACGTGAACCTGCCGCACAATTTCAAGGGCACGCACATGTCGCGCTTCGTGGAAATCCTCAACAAGCACGAGCGCGAGATCTCGGTGACATCGTTCAAGGATATGCTGCACGAGATGACTCGGCTATTGAATGCGGAATCCGGCCATATCGAGATGACCTTCCCGTATTTCGTGAACAAGACCGCGCCGGTGTCGGGCGTGCAGAGCCTGATGGACTATAACGTCACCTTCATCGGCGATGTCGTGGACGGCCAGACCGTGCTCACCATCAAGGTCGTTGTCGCGGTGACCAGTCTGTGCCCCTGCTCCAAAAAAATCTCCGACTACGGTGCGCATAACCAACGCTCGCATATCTCGATCAGTGTGCGTACGCAAGGCTTTGTCTGGATCGAAGAGATTATTGATATCGCCGAACAGCAGGCCTCGTGCGAACTTTATGGCCTGCTCAAACGCCCTGACGAAAAATATGTCACCGAGCGTGCCTACGACAATCCGAAGTTTGTCGAGGACATGGTGCGCGACGTCGCCGCCTGCCTAAATCAGGATGAACGCATCATTGCTTATGTGGTCGAATCGGAAAATTTCGAATCCATCCACAACCATTCAGCCTACGCCATGATTGAGCGAGACAAGGCTGGTGAGATTGTCGCCTCGGCGTAATTTTACGGTTGCTTGACACCCTTTTCAGTGACTTCTATTCTGTAACGAACGCGGCGCTGGCTACCTGATGAATCCGGCAGCGGTAGAAGGCAAATTGTAAAGTTCCGTACAACTTAAAGGGCCACATAATGGAAGCAGTGCTTGCTCAACCGCGCGGCTTTTGCGCCGGGGTCGTCCGGGCAATAGAAATTGTCGAACTCGCGCTCGAAATCTACGGCGAACCCGTCTATGTATTTCACGAAATCGTGCATAACAAACACGTGGTGGAAGACTTGCAGACACGCGGCGCAGTTTTCGTGGAAAGCCTTGATGCAGTGCCGGCGGGGGCCGTAACTATTTTTAGTGCGCACGGCGTTTCCAATGCCGTGGTTAATCAAGCCGAGCGCCTGGATCTCCAGATCATCGACGCCACCTGCCCGCTGGTCACCAAGGTGCATTTACAGGCACAGCGCTATAGCCGCCGCGGCCACGCGATCATCATCATCGGCCATCTCGGACACGAAGAAGTCGAGGGCACCATGGGTTCGGTGGACGGACATGTGTATGTTGTGTCGACCGTGGCCGATGTTGCGGCGCTGGAGGTTGCCAACCCCGGTCTGCTGGCCTACGTCACCCAGACCACGCTGAGCATTGATGATACGCGCGAGGTTATCGCAGCGTTGAAGCAGCGTTTCCCGCTAATTCAAGGCCCGGAACTCGATGATATTTGCTACGCCACGCAAAACCGCCAAAACGCCGTGCGCCAACTTGCTGAGGAGGTCAATCTATTACTCGTGGTCGGCGCGCATAATAGCTCCAACTCGATCCGTCTGCGCGAGGTCGGCAAGCAATACGGCCTGCCTTCCTATCTGATTCAGGATGAAACCGAGATTGATCCAAGCTGGTTTACCGGTGTCGAAAAGGTTGGCGTTACTGCCGGCGCATCGGCCCCTGAAATACTCGTGCAGGGTGTATTGAATAGATTACGCGACTTTGGGGTTACCGCCACCCGTCAGCTCGATGGCGCGCGCGAGACCACCACATTCCGTCTGCCCGTCTCGCTGATGGCGAAAAAGGCAGAACGCGCGGAAAGGGAAATTCCGGCTGCTTAACTCACACAGGGACATGTCATGGCCGTACCGCTGATTCAACAATACCGTGTCGCCCGCTTTATCATCGCGCAAAAATTACGCGGCGTGCGCCGTTATCCGGTAGTGCTCATGCTGGAGCCGCTGTTTCGCTGCAATCTGGCGTGCGCCGGTTGCGGCAAGATTGACTACCCCGAAGAAATTCTTAACCGCCGTCTGAGCCTCGAAGAATGTCTGGCGGCCGTCGATGAATGCGACGCGCCGATTGTCTCGATACCCGGCGGCGAACCGCTCATCCATAAAGAAATTGTAGCCATCGTAAACGGCATCATCGCGCGCAAGAAATTCGTATATTTGTGCACCAATGCGCTGCTGATGAAAAAGCGCCTGGACGACTTCACCCCCTCGCCCTATTTAACCTTCTCGGTGCATCTGGACGGCCTGCGCGCGCGCCACGACGCCTCGGTGTGTCAGGATGGCGTGTTTGACCGCGCCATCGAGGCCATCAAGGCCGCGCTCGCCAAGGGCTTCCGCGTTACTGCAAACTGCACGCTGTTTCAGGGCGAGTCACCGGAAGAGGTCGCGGAGTTTATGGATATGTGCATGGCACTGGGCGTGGAAGGCGTGACGATCTCGCCGGGCTATAGCTATCAGCACGCGCCGCAACAGGAGATGTTTCTGCGCCGCGACAAGAGCAAGCGGCTGTTTCGTGACGTGTTCCAGATTGGCCGTGGCCGCAAGTGGCGCTTCAATCAGTCGAGCATGTTTCTGGATTTCCTGGCGGGCAATCAGACCTATCAATGCACGCCGTGGGGCAACCCGACGCGCAATGTATTCGGCTGGCAGAAGCCCTGCTATTTATTGGTCGATGAAGGCTATGCGGCAAGCTTCAAGGAGTTGATGGAAACGACGGATTGGGAAAAATACGGCACCGGCCAGAATCCCAAGTGCGCCGACTGCATGGTGCATTGCGGCTACGAGCCGACGGCGATCAACGATACCTTCGCACACCCGTTGAAGGCATTGCGCGTTGCCCTGTTCGGCCCGCGCACCAGCGGCCCGCTGGCCCCGGAATTGCCCATCCGTTATGCCGAGGCGGCCCTGGTTGATGGGTACGTGGCAAAAATAGCGGTGCACGATATTGCGGGCCGGCGCACGCCTTAATCGCTGCATTGCGGATAGCCAAACTCAAGGACATACGATGCGACGCTTATTTACTTGCATCCTGGCATTTATTTCACTGTTACCCGGCGTTCTGCTGCTCGCGCAGGAACAACACGCCGCCGAGGTCGTTGAACAATTTCAGGCGACACTGATATCGGCAATGAAAGATGCCGACACACTTGGCTATGAGGGCCGCTATCGGCGTCTGGCACCGGCCATCGAGACCAGCCACGACCTGCCGGGTATCGCGAAGTTTGCCGCCGGCCGCTATTGGGACACACTCAGCCCGGAGCAGCAAAAGAAACTGGTTGACGCCTTCGCCCGGCAGAGCATCGCCACTTACGCCTACCGCTTCGATGGCTACGCAGGCCAATCCTTCAAGACTGTGTCGGAACAAAAAACCGCGCGCGGCGATGCATTGGTTCACACCGTGTTTAACGACCCCGGCGGCGCTGCGGTGCGCTTCGATTATGTGCTGCGCGACACCATAGCCGGTTGGCGCATCGTTAACATTATCGTCGATGGCGTCAGCGACCTTGCCATTAAACGTTCGGAATATTCCAGCATGCTGCGTAGCCAGGGCGTTGATGCCTTGATTAAAAAATTGAACAGTCAAAGCACGCAATATGCCCAGCCGGTGAAGAAATAAGGATGAGGAAATAACCAGTCTGCACCGCCATGATGGCGCTATAGGGAAATAACGATGACTTCGACTAATCTTGTACCTGATGCCAGATTCGCCATGCTGCTCATTTTACTGCTGGCGGTATTGACCTGCAGCTGTACGACGCTGCCACAGGGAAATGACGAGGGCGATCCACTGGAAGGTGGCAACCGCAGCATCTATCAGTTCAACGATGCGCTGGACAGGAATATCATCAAGCCGGTTGCCGATACCTACGTTAAAATTACGCCGCAACCGGTGCGCAATTCCGTGTCGAACTTTTTCGACAATATTGGTTATATCAATGTCATTCTCAACGATGTCCTGCAAGGAAAACTCGGACAGGCGATCTCAGACAGTAGCCGCTTTGTGGTGAACAGCACGATCGGTATCCTCGGTCTGTTCGACCCGGCAACACCACTCGGGCTGAAGGAGCACGATGAAGATTTCGGCCAAACGCTTGGCGTGTGGGGATCGGGATCGGGTGCATATCTCGTATTACCGCTGCTCGGCCCGAATACAGTGCGCGACAGTCCAGGCATTCTCGTCAGCACCGCAACCAATCTGCTGTTTTACCTCAACTCAGCCGTGACTATCCCGCTGGGAGTCCTGAACGCAATAGATGCCCGCGCGCGCGCCAGCAGTGCCCTGAAACTGGTCGACGAGGCCGCCCTAGACCCTTATATATTTATCCGCGAGGCTTATAAACAACGGCGCATCGCGCTGATCTATGATGGCAATCCGCCCGCGCAGGAATTTGCCGGCGAATTCGATGACGAACCATTGCCTGGACAAGAAGTTTCTGCCGATGAAGCAGCAGCCCTCGCTCCCGATGCAGAGGTATTAACACCCGGTACACCCTGAGTAGTCGCGTGCGCTGTGCGCACGAGTAAGGATATTTTCATGGAGAGTCATCGTCATGCCGCTGGATATTAACGCCCTCCTGGCCCAGGCTGCGGGCCGCAACTACGAATTGCACGCAGCGCACGTGAATCCGCAGTTCGCCAAGGTGTTGCATACCATCGGCTTCGACCGTTGTTATACGCGCGCTACGGGTCCGTATTTGTGGGATCTGCAGGGCGTCAAATATCTTGACCTCACCTCCGGATACGGCGTGTTCAGCCTAGGCCGCAATCACCCCGATATTCGCCAGGCCTTGATGGACTTCATGGCCAGCGATTATCCGAGTCTGGTGCAACTCGAGGCACCGCTGCTTTCCGGCCTGCTCGCGCAGGAATTAAAAAAGCGCATGCCGAATAAACTCGACATCGTTTATTTCACCAACTCAGGCACTGAGGGCGTGGAAACTGCTGTGAAATTCGCGCGCTGCGCCACCGGACGTCCGGCAATTCTTTACTGCAAAAAGGCCTTCCACGGTTTATCCAACGGTTCGTTGTCGCTCAATGGCGACGAGACATTCCGCAGCGGCTTCGCCCCCTTTCTGCCCGACTGCCGCGCGGTCGAATTCAACAATCTGGAGGCACTGGAACGTGCGCTTGGCGCTGGCGATGTTGCCGCATTCGTCGTCGAACCGGTGCAAGGCAAGGGCGTCAATCTACCGGCCTCCGGTTATCTGAAACAGGCCGCCGCGTTATGCCGTAAGCACGGCGCACTGTTCGTGGCCGACGAGGTGCAGACCGGTATCGGCCGTACCGGGAAATTTCTCGCTATCGAACACGACGACGATGTCGATCCGGACATCGTGGTGCTTTCCAAGGCATTATCCGGCGGCTATATTCCCGTTGGGGCGGTGCTCACACGGCGGCGCATTTACGACAGGATATTTTCCAGCCTGGAACGCGCTGTGGTGCACTCGTCAACCTTCGGGCAAGGCAGTCTCGCGATGGTGGCCGGGCTGGCTACGCTACAAACCCTGGATGAATCAAACCTCATCGCTAATACCGAACACATGGGCCGCCTGATTGCCGATAGCCTGCGCGCCCTGCAACCACGCTTCGAATTTATCAAGGAAATCCGTCAGCGCGGCCTGATGATAGCTATTGAATTCGGCCCGCCGCGCTCGCTCGGCCTCAAGGCCGCATGGTCGCTCACACACGCCATGGACAAGAGCCTGTTCCCACAGGCCATAACCATTCCCCTGCTGGACGACCACCACATCCTCACCCAGGTCGCCGGACATCATGTCGATATTATCAAGCTGCTGCCGCCGCTGGTGATAAACGAAGAGGATGTACGCTGGTTCCTCGGCTCTTTCGAAAAGGTCATGCTGAGTTTGGAGAAATTCCCCGGCCCCGCCTGGGACGTGCTAAGCCGTATCGGCAAGATGGCGCTGACTTCACGAGCGCATCGGGACGGGCAACAGCGCACAGCTTAATAAATTGGTTTCACGAGATGTAACAAGCAAATGAGTAACATAATGCTAGACAAATTAAAGCAGAGTGCTTCATTCCTGAGTAGATCCTGTAAAACCGTTTTGCCCCAGTGGATTTTAAGCACTATGAAATCTCAATCTTTGCCAAGTAGTACGTCAGTGGGCTTTCTGATGCCTTTTGGGTTTAATGAGACGGCGCATGATGCTGTGGTTCACCAGGTATCTACTCATGCTAGTAACTGTCCTGCGGCATTTGGTTCTTTTGCGTCCGCTTGGAACGGAATCGCTTACCGAGTTCGAGCCGCCTCCGATTATCACAATGAATTTCATCGACTCGTCACAATATCTAACAAACCTCCATTCGAAGGTAAATTTCATCAAGATCGCGCTATATTTGGATTCTT
>JBDSOT010000145.1:0-3794 GCA_039914705.1 Gammaproteobacteria bacterium
CCGACGATGCCGCGGATGTCGTAGGCCTTGAAGATGGAGGCAGGAATTTCTGGTTGTGTGCGGGTGTCCATTAGCTGTGTTTATCCTTTGATGATTATGAGTTATTGACGCCCCGAATGGCCGAAACCCGCCGCGCCACGCGAGCTTGCGCCGAACTCTTCGACGATTTCAAAGCGTGCCTGAACCACGGGTAGGAAGACGAGTTGTGCAATGCGCTCGCCGACCTCGATGGTAAAGAATTCAGCACTGCGATTCCAGCAGGAGACCAGCAATTGCCCTTGATAATCCGCATCGATCAGCCCGACGAGATTGCCAAGCACGATGCCGTGCTTATGCCCTAACCCCGAGCGGGGCAGCACGACGGCCGCGAGCCTGGGATCACTGATGTGGATGGCGAGGCCGGTGGGGATCAGATGCGTCTCGCCCGGGCCGATGGTAAGGGCGGCATTCAGGCAGGCGCGCAAGTCCATGCCCGCCGAACCCGGCGTTGCATAGGCAGGCAGGGGAAATTCGGTACCGATGCGGGGGTCGAGGATCTTAAGTTGGATGTTTTGCACGATACCTCGCGGTGATTATTTTAATGAGATCGCGGGATATTTTGCTTTTGGGTGCCAGCGGCAATTCCTGTTCGCCGCCCTCCCAGAATAGATGCAGCGCGTTATCGTCGCTGTCAAAACCGGCATCGTCGCGATTGACCCAGTTGGCGGCGATCATATCCAGTGACTTTGCGCTGCGCTTGGCTTGGGCGTGAGTTGCCAAGTCTTCTGTCTCGGCGGCAAATCCGACGATAAAGGGATGGCCGGGCAGGGCGGCGACAGCGGTCAGTATGTCCGGGTTGCGCGTAAGCTGTAGATTAAAATGTTCGCCGCCTTTTTTGATCTTCTGTACGGCCTGATTGTGTATTCCAAAATCGGCCACCGCCGCCGTGGCGATAAAGATGTCGCACAGCGCGGCATGCGCCAGCACGGCCTGCTGCATCTGTGTGGCGCTCACGACATCAATGCGTTCCACGCGCTCAGGTGTTGGCAGCGCGGTGGGGCCGCTGATGAGTGTGACGCGCGCACCGGCCTCCATTGCCGCCGTGGCAATGGCATAGCCCATCTTGCCGGAGCTGCGGTTGCTGATATAGCGCACGGGGTCGATGGCCTCGCGCGTCGGCCCGGCGCTCACCAGCACGTTCATACCGCTCAGGATACCGCTGGTGAATAGCGCCGCAGTCTGCTGCACGATCTCGGCTGACTCGAGCATGCGCCCCGGACCGATCTCGCCGCAGGCCTGTGAGCCTTCGGCGGGTCCGAATAGGCGTATGCCCCGCTCTAACAGGATGCGTTGATTATCTTGCGTGGCGGGGTTTGCCCACATCTGCTGATTCATGGCGGGGGCAAGGGCCAGCGGCGCGCTGCTCGCCAGGCACAAGGTGCTGAGCAGATCGTCGGCCAGGCCATGGGCGAGCTTGGCCATAAAGTTAGCGCTGGCCGGGGCAATGACGACGGCGTCCGCCCAGCGCGCCAGGGTAATGTGTCCCATGCCCGCCTCGCTGGCCGCATCAAGCAGGTGCAGATGCACGGGTTGGCCGGACAGGGCCTGCAAGGTGAGCGGCGTGATGAATTGCGTGGCGGCTTGGGTCATCACCACGCGCACCTCGGCCCCGGCCTCGCGCAACAAACGCGTCAACTCGGCGCTCTTGTAGGCGGCGATGCCCCCGGTGATGCCGAGCAGTATGTGTTTATTGGTTAATTGGGGCATGGGTAAGTGTTTATGACTAATATTCCTTCGGCTCACTCAGAAAGACGATCCAGAGACATTTTGCAGGGCTGAATTTTCCTGAGATTGTTTTGTGTGAAGTCGAACAGATTCTATAAGGTTATAGGCTGAATGACCCAGTATTTCCGCGCTACTTGAGTTACAGGGTATCACTTTGTGCGGCGAGAAGTTCCTGCAATTCCGGGGCCGGCAACGCGCAGCTAAACAGAAACCCCTGTATCTCATCACACTTGAGCGAGCGTAAAAAATCCAGTTGCGCCAGCGTCTCCACCCCTTCGGCGATAACCTTCAGCTTCAGGCTGTGGGCCATCGCGATGATGGCTGTGGTGATAGCTACGTTGTCGGGGTCATCGGGCACACCCTGCATAAAGGATTTGTCGATCTTTAATTTGTCGAGCGGGAAGCGTTTTAAATAACTCAGCGAGGAGTAACCGGTGCCGAAATCATCAATTGCAATCTGGATGCCGGTGCCTCTCAGGGTGCGCAGCATTCCCGCCACCTCAATGGTTTGCAGGACGCTTTCGGTCAGTTCCAGTTCCAGATAATGCGGATCAAGTCCTGTTTCCTGGAGTATGTGCAGGATGTGGTTGACGATCGTGCGCTTGTTTTGCTGCTGAAACTGGCGCGCCGACAGGTTCACCCCGATACGAATCGGCGGTAGTCCGGCAAGTTGCCAGGCCTTGTTTTGTGCGCATGCGGTATGTAAAACCCACTCACCCAGGGCAACGATCAGGCCGGTATCTTCGGTGAGCGGTATAAACTGGGCGGGCAAGACCAGGCCTGCGCGTGGATTATTCCAGCGCACCAGGGCCTCCACCGCCGTGATCCGGCTCGTGGCAAGATCCACCTGCGGTTGATAATGCAGCACAAATTCATCGCGCGCCAAGGCTTGCCGCAGGCTATTTTCCAGGCTCACGCGAGTCGCGGCCTTGGCACTCAGCGCCGCTGAGTAATATTGGTAGCAGTTCCGGCCACGTTGTTTGGCAAGATACATGGCGGTGTCGGCATTTTTCAGCAGGGTTTCAGCGTTGAGGCCATCATCCGGATACAGACTAACGCCGATACTGGCGGTGACAAAGATTTCGTGGCCGTCGATTTTGAATGGGGCAGACAGGCAGTCTGGAATCTTTTGCACAAATTGTCCCACATCAATCTTGTGTATAAGATCGATGAGGATAATGGCAAATTCGTCACCGCCCAGGCGCGCCACCGTATCGCCTATACGCACACAAGCGCTCAGACGCTCGCCGACCTCCCTGAGCAGTGCATCGGCGATGCTGTGCCCGGCGGTGTCGTTGATGGTTTTGAAGTGATCCAGATCCAGAAACAGGATGGCTACCTGCGTTTGGTGCGCCGCACTGCGGCGGGCCATGGCCTGGCTTAACCGGTCATTCAGCAGGGTCCGGTTGGGCAGCCCGGTAAGGGTGTCGTAATGAGCGAGATAGGCCAGCCGCTGTTCCGCTTGTTTATGCGCGGTGATGTCGTGGATTAGCGCGACATACCCCTTGACCTCACCCTGTCCGTCAATATCGGGGATATAAGACGCGTTGATGTCGCGGGTGCCGCCCTGCTGATAAGGTATCGGTGCCTCGTAGTTTACCCTGTGGCCGGTGAGGGCCTGTTCTACATGCTCGTGAATTGCCTGGTAGGCCAATTCGCCCAACACCTCCTTAAGGTGCCTGCCGTACACTTGTTCGCGGGCGAGTCCGAACCACTGCTCGAAGGCCTTGTTATTGAACCGGAAGCATTGGTTGGTATCGACATAGGCGATCAGCGCCGGCACGGCATCGGTTATCAGGCGCAACTGGGCCTCGCTCTGGCGCATGGCCTCGTAGGCGTACTTGCGCTCTGTGATGTCTTCAAAGATAACAACCACACCCACGCATTTACCGGTCTTCATGACGGGTGCGCAGACATATTGCACAAAGAAAGACGTCCCGTCCTGACGCCAGAATACCTCGTCCTGTCCCCGGCGCGTGTTGTGGTCGGCCAGTACCGTGTGAATTGGGCAACTCTCTTTCGGATAGGGC
>JBDSOT010000153.1:0-15481 GCA_039914705.1 Gammaproteobacteria bacterium
CTGGTTGCGCGCCTGAAAACTGCACTGGGCGACAAGGTAAAAGATGTGCGCGTCAGTCGGCGCCTGACAACCTCGCCCTCATGCCTGGTGGCGGACACCCAAGACATCGGCGCTAATCTGGAACGCCTGCTCAAAGCGGCGGGGCAGCATGTCAATGATACTCAGCCGGTGCTGGAAATTAATCCGGATCACCCGCTGGTGGTCCGGATTAGTAACGAGGAGAGCGTCGATGTGTTTGCCGACTGGGCGCATATATTGTTTGATCAAGCCGTGCTCAGCGAAGGCGGACAACTTGATGATTCCGCCAATTTTGTGCAACGCCTGAACAATATGCTGTTAAAGCTCAGCGCCTGATTCTGCTGCGCGGTAGCTAGTTTACCCGTAGCAATTAAAAGCGGTCGCGCTCACGGCGCTCACAGGCCGGGTCTTTGATGCTGTAGTTGCCGCTGCCATAACTCATGATATAAAGCATGCCACCCATGATGGCGATGTTTTTCATGAAGCTATTCATCTGTTCCGGGTCGGCCCAGAAGGGATGAAATATCAAGGTCACCGGGATGAGAAACAGGAAGATAGCAAAGGCCGCCCAGCGCGCATATAGGCCAAAGGCTATCATCAAGCCGCCGCCTAATTCGATAAGTATCGCCAAGCCCAAAAGTAATTCCGTCATAGGCAGGCCCTTACTAGCCATATAACCCAAAGCGCCATCCCAGCCGTTTATCTTGTTAAAACCGGAAAGAATAAAAATCATAGCTAATAGAATACGGCCGATGAGCGGACCGTTTTGTTTTATCAGATTGCATGCCATGGTGTAAGCTCCTTTATTTTTAGGTTATCAGCGAGTTTTCTTGCACTGCTTCCTTCACGTGTTCAATTGATTCGTGACGCGCTCGCTTAGTATACAAAAAATGCTGCGTCTGGCGAGTTAATGCGCGGGATTCCGCTTACATAAAGGAATCGTTTAGAAAATTGGGCTATTTGTCTATTTTGAGTCGCTGTTCCAGCATATGCGGCATGCGCGCAACATACTGCGCCGTTGCCTCGGCAGAGAAGTAATAGGCCCGCGTTTTATCCAGCTCACCGGCTTGTTTGGCTGCCTCGGCCTTGACCTGAAGTTGTTTCGCCACCTTGGTCATTTCCTGCAAGAGTAACCCCTCTTTTGGGTATTTTTTAAACAGGCCCTCACCTTCATGCTCACGGTATTCGCCTTCGGCCCAAGCCTGCATTGCATCAACCGTCTCTGCTATTTTTTTATCAGCATCCACTTGGGCATAACTTAGCACCATGCCTTCCTCTTCGGCAAACGCTGAGCTGTTTATGATTGCGCTGTAAAATAACACCATGAACAAGGCCATAGGCTTCATTGGATGATCCTTAGTGGATTAGCGGGGGTAAAAAAGCGGGGCGCGTACTGCGCCCCGTAACAAGAGAGAGAAGATGAAACATTAAAACCAAACTTACATCTATGCTACTTGCAAGGAACATGCTCAATCCTGCTTGAGAATGATTATACACGACAATGCTAATGAAAACAATTATCATTTATGAATTTCACGGCGAGCATGACGCATCCATATCCAAACGCCGCTGAGGGTTAACAGCACTATTAAAAAAGCCATAAAATCAATGACTAAGACGCCCACAAACCCACCTATACGGCCACTGTGAAGGTCTAATAACAGACGCTCAACCGATAAGACTTTGCCGCGATAGGCGTCAGCCATACGATGATAAAGATTTTCAGGGAGGGCTGAGGGGCGAGACCACAGGGCATCGGCCTTGGCAAATTTTTCTCCTTCCTGTCTTTCTTCCCAGCGCGATAGGTCCTCATCAGCAAAGTAGTCACCCTGGCTGGCCCGCACGACTAACCTGCCTTCCTCGCTAAGCCCGATTGCCCGCATGCCTGCGGGCACACCCTCAGCGCCGCCCATGATCTCGATCAGTTCACCGGTCAATCCAAGCAGGATTAGATGGCCTCCACTGGCAACCGCTATGCCATCAGTCAGCTCGACGGCCCCCACCAGATCGCCGTCAGTCTCGAGTCGTTCTGTCAACTCATGACCATCAAAATAAAGCCGTTCGCCGAGTTGGCTAACCCAATGCCCGCCTGCCTTAAAACTACGCGGGCTGATTGGGGCTTTGATGCCATACCAATCGAGTAGTAGACCGGACTTGACATACTTTGAGTCCAGGCTCAAAGCTTCCGTGTGGTTGACCAATACACCAGTAATGGACAACAGTAGGGCGAATGCCGCAGCCGTTAAGCCTATCCTGCGATGCCAAAGGCGCAGATGAAACGGTTTTCGTCTAGTCGGCGGCATCTGCAAACTCGCTCTGCTGATGAAGATAAAGCGCTAGGCGGGCGAGCTTGGTCAGGGCGCGTGTAGATAATGTGGCTCCGGAGATTCCGTCGATGGAGCGATCAAGCTCATCGTCCTGTTTTAAACTGGCGCCTTTAAATTGATCGGTAAAAAAGGGGTAACTCACTTCCCAGCCCCGGCTCTCTCGGAAGACCAATACCTTGATGAGCTCGATCTTGCCTTTATCCACTACAATGCCGGTAGTAATCGGCTGCTCTTTGCCAATCTCTTCCAGAATCCAGGCTGTGCGGCCCGGCTCACCCCAGTAGCGCAGGCGCAGGACTCCCAAATCACGTCCTAAAATTTCCTGTATATCCGGCTTCAGCTCCTTGGTAATCCAAAGCATGCTGGTTTGAGGCGGATTGCCTGCAAAAACTTCGCTGATAAATTGTTCAGGTTCCTGATAGGTTCCGCTCGCCTGAACCAGCAGCGGAAATATGAGGGCGAGTAGAAGGGGAATTAAATAGCGCGGCATCTTGATTATCTTTTATTTCTAACGGCAAAAGAAATACGGCCGCAAGAGTATAGCGCAAACTGCGAGGGCGTCCTTGCCCTCGCGCAGGCTCAACTAAAATTGATAACCTATTCCCAGATTGAATCCATCAACTGGATCAAAGCCATCTCCCTCGCCGCCGTCCTGGGTTACGTAATCAAACTTAAGTACTACGTCCTCGTGCGGGTAGTAATTGAGACCAGCATCGAACTCAGTTAATTCCGTATCCGCAGGGGCGTTTGAACCTGCCGCCCTGTCTACCGAGCTATAACGCGCAAATAAACCGAACTTTGAGTTGATCTTGTATGAAGGCTCTACATACCAACCCACCTGCTCTTCCCGTCCCAGCGCCTCGGGGGCTTCGCCGTCCAGGCTCCACTGCGCGTACAGGGCCCTTAACCCAAACGGCCCTCTTTGCCAAATTGCATGGGTCTCGAACAAGAGCCCATCGGACGAGGTGCCTGTCGGACCCAGACCTTGGGTCAGATCAGCCTGATAATTCAGCGTCGCGGCCAACTCCAATCCAGGGATACCAGTATATTTGATGCGCCCGGTATAGGCCGGGTCATTGGCGACGGCTTCTGAGACGAACTGTCGACCATCGCGAATCACATAGGCGTCGTCGCCATCTGTAGGCGTTGCAAGTCCCGAGGTCAGCGCGAGATCGTAACTAAACCCCGAGCCAAATCGTCCATTTAGTGCCGCGCCACCTTCCCACCAGGTCGAAGGAATAATGCGGGTCTCTACGATATTGCGCTCTACGCCGTAGAAGGTTGGTGGTTCATGGGTTTCGTTAATGATACCAACCGGCACCAGGAATAAGCCACCGCGCGCGGTCAGAGAATCGTTGATGTCAAAATCAATATAGGCCTGCTCCAGCTCAACTGCACCATTGATTTCCCCGGGCTCAACTCCGGAATGCTCTATCTCCAATTCCGAAAAGAAGCGTATGCGGTCATTAAACTCATGACCAAAAAACAGTACGAAGCGATGAAAATCAATTTCGTTAATATCTTCTCCACTTTCTGTTTCAAGGTTGTTGTAGTGTAACTCGCCATAGCCTCCAACCTTGGTTCTCTCTGCCCACGACGGCGTACTGGCGGTCTGTAGCGCGGCCTCTTCCACGGCTTGAACCGTCTGTTCAACGGCCTGGCCGGTAGCTTCGACCTTTTGCTCGGTAGTCTGCTGCTGAGCCTTAAGGGCGGCGATTTCTTTCTGTTGCGCCTGGATGATTTCCCACATTTGCTCTGCGGTCGGTGGCGTGGCCGCATAAGTGGGGAGTGCTGTGACGAATGTTATTGCAGCCCCCCCAAGGGTGTTTATGAATTTGCTGCTTTTTTGGTGCCTCAGTTTCACGTATATAGCTCCTAAGTGTTGGTTGGAGGCAAATATATATAGTAATCTAAATGATAGCAATTATTATTTACAGTATTTGATCCTCTTCTCGCGAGTTACTCATTAATTGTTCAGGCAGAGTTTAAGCTTGACGATGTTTACTGCGAACGAAGAGACCTTAGAGCGGCTTGACCACAGCGAGGATTACGATTGCTATTAATACTAATACCGGCATTTCGTTCAACCAGCGATAAAAAACATGGCCGTGTGTGTTGCGGCCCTGCTTGAAATCACTCACTAATTTGCCGCAATAAACATGGTACATAATCAACAGAACAACCAGCGCCAGTTTGGTGTGCAACCAGCCTGCGGATGCATAAGTTTGCCAGGCATAATCTGCGAGCATCCAGAGGCCAAAGGCGATGGTTAGGATCGCGCCGGGCGTCATGATGCCGTAAAACAACTTGCGCTCCATGACCTTGAAGCGCTCCAAGCCGGCTGTATCAGTGCACACGGCATGATAAACAAACAGGCGGGGGAGGTAGAAGAGCCCTGCAAACCAGGTCACCATGAAGATAATATGAAATGCCTTGACCCAGAGCATAAGCTTCTCGTTTTGAAAGTAAGGGGGCCAAAATTTATTTGGAATCAATAAATTAGCGGTCTAGCGTGCGTTATTTTGGGCGTAAATCTTTGCCCCTAGGTATTCCCTTGCACCAACATGGCCATTATCTGGGCGCGCGCCTGAGCCATGTCCATCTCGCCAATACTTTGTTGCACAATGCGCCCATCGGGGGCAATCAGGACATTAGTTGGTGTGAGACGCACATCACCAAAGGCCTGGGCCGCCTGATTTTGCGTGTCGTGCGCAATGGGATAGGGAATTTGACGATTCTTGGTCAGCGCAATAACATCATTGATCGGGTCATAGTTCATCGCGACGCCGATGATTTCCAGGCCGCGCGGGGCCAGTTCACGGTATAGGCTAATAAGATGCGGCATCTCTTTCATGCAGCCCGGGCAGGTGGTCGCCCAAAATGTTACCAGCACAGGGCGGCCGCGCAACTCCGCTAACTTGATAGTGCGGCCGTCAAGGGTGCTGAACTGGACATCCGGCGCCTTTTGTAAGCCGGCTGGGGCAAACCATACCCAAGCCAATGCCGCGATCAAAGTCAGGGCAAACAGTGTGATGCATGTGTCGCGCAGTCTCATATCATCACCCGCTAATATGGCCTAAGCCTGTGCAAGGGTTCACCCAGAGTTCGCTACACATCCAGATTTGCTACGGCAAGGGCATTATTTTCAATAAACGCCCGACGCGGTTCAACCTGGTCACCCATGAGGGTAGTAAAGATCTCATCGGTGGCGATAGCATCTTCAATGCGCACACGCAACAAACGGCGCGCAGTAACATCCATGGTGGTTTCCCACAATTGACTGGGGTTCATTTCGCCCAGACCCTTGTAGCGCTGAATAGACAAGCCGCGCCGCGCCTCTTCCATCAACCAGGCCAGCGCCTGTTTAAAGCTATGCACCTCCTGGCTGCGATCACCACGCTGCACATAGGAACCGTCGCCCAGCAATCCCTCCAGCTGCTGCCCCAGAGCCACCATGCTGCGATACTCGCCCGAATTGAAAAACTCACTACCCAGCGGACGCTGACTTGTTACGCCGTGCGTAGTGGAAGTTATCTTGGCGAAGTACCCATCGTTTTCATAATCTCGTTCGACTTCAATCTCATAACGCACGGCGCTGGTCTCATCGCCGTTTAAGCGGGTTGCCAGGTCCGCGAACCAGGACTGTGCCTTGGCGTGATCACACAAATCAGCTCCGGTCAGCAAGGGCAGATAGATCATTTTTTCCAACACCGCCGAGTCAAAGCGGCGCGCCAGGCGTTTGATCGTCGCCATTACCGTAAGATAGCTCTGTGCCATACCTTCTAAACCGGCACCGGTAAGCGGTGCGGCGCTTTTACTGACAAATAACGATGCGTTTTCCAGCGCCACCTGCATGAGATAGCTGTTCATCTCGGTATCATCCTTGACATAGCGCTCGTGTTTGGCACGCTTAACCTTATATAACGGGGGTTGCGCGATATAGATGTGGCCGCGCTCGATCAAGGCCGGTAATTGGCGGTAAAACAAGGTAAGCAGCAGGGTGCGGATGTGTGAACCGTCTACATCGGCATCGGTCATGATGATGATGCGGTGATAACGCAGCTTGTCGAGGTTAAATTCCTCGCGCCCAATGCCGCAACCCAAGGCGGTAATCAGTATGCCGACCTCTTCCGACGAGATCATCTTGTCAAAACGCGCCTTTTCGACGTTAAGAATCTTGCCTTTTAACGGCAGGATCGCTTGATATTTGCGATCACGCCCCTGTTTAGCCGAACCGCCGGCGGAGTCACCCTCAACCAGGAATAGTTCCGATAACGCCGGGTCACGCTCCTGGCAATCGGCAAGCTTGCCGGGCAGTCCAGCCGGGTCGAGTGCGCCCTTACGGCGCGTAATCTCCCGCGCCTTGCGCGCTGCCTCGCGTGCACGCGCCGCATCGATGATCTTACCGGTGATGGCGCGGGCCTCACTGGGGTTTTCCATTAAAAACTCATGTAGTTTTTCGGCGACTACAGACTCAACAGCGGCCTTGACCTCAGAAGAGACCAACTTATCCTTGGTCTGCGAGGAGAATTTGGGGTCGGGAACCTTAACCGAGAGTATCGCGGTTAAGCCCTCGCGGGAATCATCGCCCACGACGGTAACCTTCGCGCGCTTGGCAATACCCTCGTTGTCGATATACTGATTCAAGGTGCGCGTCATGGCACCGCGCAAGCCCGCCAGATGGGTGCCGCCATCGCGCTGCGGAATGTTATTGGTAAAGCAGAAGATATTTTCCTGGTAGGAGTCGTTCCACTGAAGAGCAACCTCAACAACGATCCCTTCTTTCTGGCTGTTTATATATAACACATTGTTATGTATGGGTGTTTTGTTACGATTAAGGTGCGCGACAAAGGCACGTATACCACCTTGATACTCAAATAAATCGCTTTTGGCCGTGCGTTCGTCAGCCAGTTTGATACGCACGCCAGAGTTTAAAAAAGAAAGTTCGCGCAGGCGCTGGGCGAGGATGTCGTAATGGAATTCGATGTTGGTAAAGGTGGCGTTACTGGGCTTAAAGTAAACCTCAGTGCCAGTCTTTTCAGTTTTCCCGGTTACCGCCAGCGGTGCCATGGGTTCCCCCATGCGGTATTCTTGCTGGTGAATCTTGCCTTCGCGATTAATGGTCAGACGTAGATGTTCGGATAGTGCATTGACCACGGATACGCCCACACCGTGCAGACCACCGGAGACTTTATACGAGTTATCATCAAATTTTCCGCCGGCATGCAAAATGGTCATGATGACCTCTGCAGCGGAGCGTCCTTCTTCCGCATGGATATCAACCGGAATGCCCCGGCCGTTATCAGTGACGGTAATACTTTCATCGCCGTGGATGGTTACGGTGATCTCCGTGCAGTAGCCGGCCAGGGTTTCGTCAATAGCATTGTCCACCACCTCGAAAACCATATGGTGTAGGCCAGTACCATCGTCAGTATCACCGATATACATACCTGGTCGCTTACGAACTGCGTCCAGGCCTTTAAGAACTTTGATGTTGGTTGAATCGTAGGTCGTTGCGGGAGTATCCATCGGTAAATTATATCATTTTTGAGGGGTACGTTCCACGTGAAACCGCTCCGTTGGTTTCACGTGGAACATTGGAGGATGGTCAGACTTAACGATACCCAACACCATCAGAGACGCATGGGCATTACTACATATTTACAGTCTTCTCGTCCCTGTATGAGGCAACTGCTGTTGCCGTCTAAAAGTGTAATCCGCACATGGTCTTCTGCAATAGCTCCGAGCGTCTCCAGTAGATAGGTTGCGTTAAACGCGATCTCCAGCTCGCCTCCCTGATAATCCACTGCGATTTCCTCCTCAGCCTCTTCCTGTTCAGGGTTATGTGCGTAGAGACGTAGCGTCCCCTCTGAAAGATGGAATCGAATGCTGCGATACTTCTCGTTCGATAATACAGACGCGCGTGTTAAGGCCTGACGCAATAATTGCCGGTCTGCAGTAACGAGTTTGTCGCCACCCTTAGGTAAAACACTGTGGTAGTCAGGAAAGCGGCCGTCAATAAGCTTGGAGGTAAAGCTCATCTCTGATGTGGTGAACTGGATATGGTTAGTCCCTAGTTGTATTTGTATTAAATCATCGGTATCGGCTAATAAGCGAGACATCTCCGTGACGGCCTTGCGCGGAATTATTGCTTGACGCGCCTCCGTGAATTCCAGCTGGGCGGTGGCCTCGCAGAGGGCGAGGCGGTGACCGTCTGTCGCAACAGCCGTGATCTTACCCTCGCCAAGCTCCAGCATTAAGCCATTGAGATAATAGCGAACATCCTGTTGGGCCATGGCAAACTGAGTAGTATCTATAATTCTCTTGAGTTCATTTTGCGTAATGCTGAAAATGGCCGCATCGTTGATAGCACCTGCATTCGGGAAGTCGCTTGCCGGTAACATGGCTAAGGTAAAGCGGCTCTTGCCGGCGCGTACCTGTAAGCGCTCCTTTTGTACCGAGATATCAATACTCGCCTCACTCTCAAGTGTTCGGCAAATATCCAGCAGCTTGCGCGCCGGTACCGTGACCTTACCGGTTTCTGCTTTATTCAGAGGAATATTAGCAACAATCTCCACCTCTAGGTCGGTTGCCGTTAAGGTAAGCCGATCAGGGCTAACGTCTAGCAGTAAATGTGACAGGATTGGCAAGGTCTGCCGACGTTCAACCGCCCCACAGACGATTTGCAGGGGCCGTAGTAAGGTCTCGCGCTGGATCGTAAACTTCATGTCTCTTTTCCTATTGTTAGGATTTAATTAATATCTTTTTAAGTATTAAACCATTTATATCTATTAGACTAGCCTGAATTTCATTATTATCAATATAAGTATATTTAAATCAATTACTTATATATGTTATATGTTTGTGGATAAGTGTCTCTCAACTGCTTTTCTGCCGGTGTTTAACTTCGGGTAAAAATAAGAAAGCTTCAATAATAAGTATTATATCCACAACTTATCCCCATCAAATCGTCAAGGTTCTTACCAGGATGGAATAATCTTCACCAGTGCGGGTATCGCTTTCTTTTAAATCACCTATTTTCCTACACGCATGTAACACGGTCGTATGATCGCGACCACCGAAGGCCTTGCCAATCTCAGGCAGACTATGGTTTGTCAGCTCCTTAGCCAAGGCCATGGCAAGCTGCCGGGGCCGCGCCAGTGAGCGCGTACGGCGTGCGGAGACGAGTTCCGCAACGCGTATTTTATAGTATTCGGCGACAGTTTTTTGGATGTTGTCGATAGTTACCTGTTTGTCTTGCAGGGCGAGGAGGTCTTTGAGGGCCTCCTTGGTAAAGTCGAGTGTAATCGGCTTACCCGTGAAGTGTGAATTAGCGCTGACCCGTCGTAGCGCGCCTTCCAGCTCTCGTATATTGGAGCGGAAGCGGCGCGCGATGAAAAAGGTAACGTCCATAGGCAGAGTAATGGCGGCTTGTTCTGCCTTACTGAGTAAAATAGCTACGCGTGTTTCCAGCTCCGGTGGCTCTACGATTACAGTCAGCCCCCACCCAAAACGCGAGCTTAGGCGCACCTCGAGTCCCGGCACCTCCTTAGGGTAACGGTCACAGGTCAGGATAATCTGACGTTGCCCTTCCAGCAGGGCGTTAAAGGTGTGAAAAAACTCTTCCTGTGAGCGCTCTTTTCCAGCGAAAAACTGAATATCATCAATCAGTAAGGCATCAAGGCCTCGATAAAAGCGCTTGAACTCATTGATCGTATTGTGTTGGAACGAGGTGACCATATCTGCAACAAACCGCTCAGCGTGCAGATAAGCCACTTTTTTGGAGGGGTCTTGCTGCTTTATATGATTCCCGATAGCGTGAAGTAAATGGGTCTTGCCCAGACCCACACCGCCATAAATAAATAATGGATTGTAAGCCCCGCCGATGTTCTGAGCGACCTGCATAGAGGCGGCGCGGGCTAACTGATTGGATTTGCCGGACACGAAATTATCGAAGGTGTATTCCGGCTTGAGCAGCGCCTCACCACCAACACTTTGCGCGCTAGCTGATCTGCGACGCTGGCTGCTCGGCTGCCCGGCACCCGTCTTGGGCTGAACAACCGTTTCCTTGCCGCCGACCTCCAAGGTAATTTGCGGTGACTGTCCATTTCTGAGACCGTTAACCAGGGCGCTAATCTGCTCGAGAAAATGTTCATTAACCCAATCCAGCACAAAGCGGTTAGGGGCCAGTAATCGCAGCGAGGCTTCATCTTCAATTGCCTGTAACGGGCGAATCCAGGTATTGAACTGTTGCGACGTGAGTTCACCTTCCAGGCGGTCCAGACAACGTTTCCACAGTTCCACGGGGTAGAACTCCACTCAATGGGGGGTTAAAAATAGAGCAGCAAGTCTATACCCCACGCAAGCACTTATCCACAGCTTGTATGAGGCTGCGATGGAATGCCCGAGTTGACAACAATAACGCGCAGGCATACGCTAAGCGGCTTTATATAGCCCTAGATAAGTCTATGGCAGTTAGCCATTTTAGTTACCAAGAGAGCACTCGACGTCATGAAAAGAACATTTCAACCCAGCGTTATCAAACGAAAGCGCACCCATGGTTTCCGGGCGCGCATGAGTACCCCGGGCGGGCGCCGCATAATCAAGGCAAGACGTGCAAAAGGCCGCACCAAGCTCAGCGCATAAGACGCTTAACCCGTGTGCGCAGATACCGGATTTGCCAG
This sequence comes from Gammaproteobacteria bacterium, assembly GCA_039914705.1. Classification (GTDB taxonomy): domain Bacteria; phylum Pseudomonadota; class Gammaproteobacteria; order SURF-13; family SURF-13; genus JBDSTW01. The sequence goes on from JBDSOT010000153.1 coordinate 11,030, forward strand.
GAAATACCGGCTGGTAAAACCGGCGGAGTTCAAGCACGTCTTCCAGCAGGCGGGTAAATCCGGAGATAAAGCCCTGCTCATCCTGGCCCGCAGAAACGCCTTAGGCTATGCGCGGCTAGGCCTTGCGGTATCCATAAAAGCAGCCAAGACCGCCGTGGAACGCAACCGCATCAAACGCGTGACGCGTGAGAGTTTCCGCCATCACAGGCCTGCCCTCGGCGGCATGGATTTCATTGTCACGGGCCGCGCAGGCCTGTCTACCAAGACCAACCGGGAGTTGCGCGCAAGCCTGGAAAGACACTGGTTAAGCCTTTCTAATGCAAAAAATTCTGATAATTCTGATTAGCAGTTACCGCTACTTAGTAAGCCCCCTGTTAGGCAACCATTGCCGATTTTATCCAAGCTGCTCCTGTTATGGTCAGCAGGCTATAAGGCGTCATGGTGCGCTGACGGGTTCGTGGTTAACCTTGCGCCGGTTGGCGCGCTGCCATCCGTGGCATACGGGCGGCTTTGACCCTGTTCCTGATCTTAACGCGGAAAATAAACCATAATTATGGATAATAAGCGGTTATTTTTATTCGTTGCGCTGGCCTTTGTCGTGCTGCTTATCTGGCAGGCCTGGCAGGCCGACTACGGACAACAGGCCTTACCGGTCTCAGCTGGTACGACCGCAAACCCAACCAACCCCAAACAAGCCTCAACGTCGCCACCCCTCACAGCGGATGTTCCCCAGGCAGATCAACCGATAACCGATCCCGCTGCAACAGCAACCGTCCCCGCAGCTATTGCGGGTGGTGACAACGGTTTTGCCCATGGCCAGACGGTGCAGGTCATCACCGATGTGGTGCATGCGCAGATTGATACGGTAGGCGGCGACTTGCGCGAACTCAAGTTGCTCAACTATCCGATTGCTGCGAACAAACCAGAGCAGCCCTTTCCGTTGCTGAACGATACCTTACCCAATTTGTTTGTGGCACAAAGCGGGCTTATTGCTGGGGCAAACGGCCCCGACCATCACGCCGTATTCGTACCGGAACAAGCCAGCTACCGGCTGCCTGAAAATGCCCGGGAATTGAAGGTTCGTCTGCGCTGGGATGGGCCGGCGGGCATAACGGTTACCAAGGTCTATACCTTCTCGCGCAATAGTTACGAAATCGGGCTGGATTACGAGATCAACAACGCCTCAGCGCAGGCTTGGTCAGGTCGTCTATACGGACAATTTCAGCGTGTAGTGGATGAGTCGCAGAAATCCGCCTTTATCTATACCTACACGGGCGGCGTGCTCTCCAGTGTAGACAATAAATACGAAAAGATCGACTTTGATGATATGGCCGACCAGGATCTCAACCGCACAATTAAGGGTGGTTGGGCGGCCATCCTACAGCACTATTTCGTGGGCGCGTGGATACCGAAGGCCGATCAGAGTAATCAATATTATTCAAAGGCGCTGCCCGGCAAACGTTATATTCTGGGCGTGATGACGCCGGAAACGAGTATTCCGGCAGGCACCACGGGTACGCTGAGTACGCGTATGTATGCCGGACCGAAACTGCAGGATCATCTGGCGGAAGTAGCGCCAGGCCTTGAGCTCACGGTCGATTACGGGTTGCTGACGGTTATCGCGGAGCCTATCTTCTGGCTGCTTAAACAGATTCACGATATTGTGCAGAATTGGGGCTGGTCTATCGTATTGCTGACCCTGCTGATTAAACTGGCCTTCTACAAACTATCTGCCGCCAGCTACCGGTCGATGGCGAACATGCGCCGCCTGCAGCCACGCATCGCTGCCCTCAAGGAACGTTACGGCGACGACCGTCAACGCATGAGTCAGGGTATGATGGAACTGTATAAGACCGAGAAGATCAATCCGCTCGGTGGTTGTTTGCCGGTACTGGTGCAGATCCCGGTATTTATCGCGCTGTACTGGGTGTTGCTGGAGAGCGTGGAGCTGCGCCAGGCGGACTTCATGCTCTGGATTAATGATTTATCCTCGCCCGACCCTTATTATATTTTGCCGCTGCTCATGGGCATTACCATGTTCATTCAGCAGAAGCTCAGTCCGGCGCCGCCCGATCCGTTGCAGGCCAAGGTCATGATGATCTTGCCGCCGGTATTCACGCTGTTCTTCGCCTTTTTCCCGGCCGGCCTGGTGCTCTACTGGGTGGCGAACAATACCTTGTCGATCGCCCAGCAGTGGTATATCACGCGCACTGTCGAACAGGGCAAAGGGCGTAGCTCGCCGACAAAATAAAGCATCGCATGCGACCCGCGCGCAGATTCCGCGTAGCGGCATACGCGAAAACCACCTAAAGTAGGTCATGGATTCATCCGCGCCAGCCGACACCATCGTTGCCTGCGCCACGGCACCCGGGCGTGGCGGCGTGGGGATTGTGCGTGTCTCAGGTCCGCTGGCCCCCGCGCTTGCCCAACAACTTTTGGGCAAACTCCCTAGCCCGCGCTATGCCGCTTACCGGTCATTTCGCGCGGCCGATGGCGCAACCATCGACAGCGGCATCGCACTGTATTTTCCCGCCCCCCATTCCTTCACCGGCGAAGACGTGCTGGAGCTGCAAGGCCACGGTGGCGCGGTGGTAATGGACATGCTGCAACGGCGCACCATCGAACTGGGCGCGCGCCTGGCGCGGCCCGGTGAGTTTTCCGAGCGCGCATTTCTCAACGGCAAGATCGACCTCGCGCAGGCCGAGGCCATCGCCGACCTCATAGACAGCACCACGGAACAGGCCGCGCACGCCGCCACACGTTCCTTGCAGGGCGAATTTTCGGCGCGCGTTAATGTCCTCATCGAACAGCTCATCGACCTGCGCATGTATGTCGAGGCCGCCATCGACTTTCCAGAGGAAGAGGTCGACTTTCTCGCCGGCGAGCACATAAGTTCGCGCATGCAAGCCGTCATGGCGGAACTCACTGCGGTGTTAAACAGCGCGCGTCAGGGCAGCCTGTTGCGTGAAGGCATTAATGTGGTCATCGTCGGTCGCCCCAATGTCGGCAAATCCAGCCTGCTCAATCGTCTGGCCGGGCGCGACACCGCCATCGTGACCAATATCCCGGGCACCACGCGCGATGTGTTGCGCGAACACATACACATCGACGGTCTGCCCCTGCATATTATCGACACTGCCGGCCTGCGCGACAGTCACGATCAGATCGAACAGGAAGGCATGCGCCGTACCTGGCAGCAAATCAGCGGCGCTGATTGCGTGCTGCTGATTATGGATGACACCGCCAGCCTGGGCGCGGACGAGCAGGCCATCATCGTACAACTGCCCAAGCAAATTCCGCTAACAATAATTCACAACAAGATCGACCTCAGCCGACACGAGCCGCAATTGATAAAAAATAACGCTCATGGAGAAGCCACACACCTCTGGCTTTCCGCCAAGACCGGCGCCGGCCTGGATATCTTGCGCACGCACCTCAAGGATGCCAGTGGCTATCATCAAACGACGGACGCCGGCACCTTCACGGCGCGCCGCCGTCACCTCGATGCCTTGGGGCGTGCCCAAAACAATTTACAAAATGGGATCCGCCAATTACAGGAGCGATGCGCCAGCGAACTGCTCGCCGAAGACTTACGTCAGGCGCAAAATGCATTAAGCGAAATCACCGGGGTCTTCGGCGCGGACGATCTCCTGGGTAGGATTTTCGCGGGATTTTGCATCGGAAAATAACAGCACTCGCTGCAACGAACTTATCGTACAGAGGAACAGCGTGCCCTGGCATTACATAAAGGGCAACGAAGCGGTGAAACTGCGGTCTTACAACGTAGATAATCAACCAAGGTAAATTCAATGGTCACTAAATTACACATGTTGTGCGTCATGCGGCTTATGGCACTTCTTTTGTGGGGGTTATCGGGCATTGCCCAAGGCGCAAGTTCAGTACCTGCTGGCAACGGACTCGCCACGGCAATCTTTGCCGCCGGCTGTTTCTGGTGTGTGGAGTCGGATTTCGATAAAGTGCCCGGCGTACTTTCAACCACCTCGGGCTACACGGGTGGTGAAAAAAAAGATCCAACTTATGACCAGGTTTCCGCAGGTGGTACCGGCCACAAAGAGGCGGTACAAATTGTCTTTGATCCGAACAAAGTCAGCTATGCTCAACTGCTGAAGGTTTTTTGGAATAACGTCGACCCGCTCGATGCAAAGGGACAGTTCTGTGATAAGGGCGAGCAATATCGATCAGCAATTTTTTACAACAACGAGGAACAGCAGCAAGCGGCAGAACAATCAAAGGGCGAGCTGGAGAAATCCGGACGCTTCAAACAAGCTATCGTGACGCAGATCGTTCCGGCGTCGGCATTCTACCCGGCCGAAGAATATCATCAGGATTACCATAACAAGAATCCGCTACGGTATAAATTCTACCGCTTCAATTGCGGTCGCGATGCGCAGTTGGAAGAGCTCCGAAAGAAGACTACTAACGAGAAAGGTC
>JBDSOT010000170.1:0-7746 GCA_039914705.1 Gammaproteobacteria bacterium
ACGCCGGTCGATAACACTACGGCCACTGACAGCAGCACGCCCAGCCCCGGAATATGAAAACCCAACAGGGCGTCGGGCTGGTAGGCTGCGGGCAACAGCAGCAGGGTGTTGTCCATGACATCGACAAGAAACTTGATGACCAGCAGGGTTACGCCGAGCGGCACCCAGATCAGCAGGCCGGCGATGAGATAACGGCGCACTATCGACATTAGCGGCTAATTCCAAACATGCTGTTAATGACCATAATGCTAAGCGGCGCTGGAATCGGGTGTTTTTGGCGGGCTTGGTTTGGGTTCAGAGGTGCCCTCCTTGCCGGTACTTGCTTTTTCGCCAGAGCTGTCTTTACTGCTGTCGGTGCTAACCTTGGCCTCACCTTTGGTGTCTTTGGCCTCTGTTGTTGCACCGCCTTCGCCCTCGGAGGCAGGGGGTTTATTGCCGCCCTTGAAGTCCGTTTGATACCAGCCACTACCCTTCAAGTGAAACGCGGCGGCGGACAGCTTCTTGCGCAGTTGCGGTTTGGCGCAGGCGGGGCAATCGACCAGCGGCGTATCGCTCATGCGTTGAATAGCCTCAAAGTTGTGCGCGCAGGCCATGCATTCGTATTCGTATATGGGCATCGTTTGGCTTTCGGGTGAGTAAAATTATTTGATGGTTTTCCGCGTACAAAGGGCGTCGAACCGGGCAAAATGAAGGCGCATTATACGCCTAGCCGGGCCAAATAACTCAATATCGCCCAGGCAACTGGCCTGCGGCCCAACTCGCCGTCAAGCAGGTACACTGTGAACTTTCGTAACAGGATTTGATTATGCACGGCTCCTCTTATTCCGAACCGCCGTCCGGGCAACGCGCGTCCGACTGGAATACTATCCGCAGCTTGCTGCCCTATTTGTGGGAATTCCGCGGACGCGTCATACTGGCCATGGCTTTCCTGGTGCTTGCCAAGGTCGCTAATGTGGGCGTTCCGCTGGTGTTGAAAGAAATCGTCGACGCGCTCGACGCCGGGCGTCAGTACATACTAGTGTTGCCGCTGATTCTGTTGCTGGGTTACGGCGCACTGCGTCTGGCAAGTTCTTTGTTCGGCGAACTGCGCGATGCCGTATTCGCCAAGGTTACGCAGCGCGCCATCCGCCGCCTGGCACTCAGGATTTTCCGCCATCTGCATTCGCTTGCGCTGCGCTTTCACCTGGAACGGCAAACCGGTGGCCTGTCGCGTGACATCGAGCGCGGCACGCGCGGTATTAATTTCCTGCTCACCTTCATGCTGTTCAACATCGTGCCGACCCTGCTTGAGATCGGCATGGTCGCCGCGATCCTGCTCGCCAAATACAGCGCGTGGTACGCCATCGTCACCTTTGCCATCCTGCTCATTTATATCGCCTTCACCCTCATCATTACCGAGTGGCGTCTGAATATCGTGCGCACTAAAAACGAGATGGATTCCAAGGCCAATACGCGCGCCATCGACAGCCTGCTTAATTATGAAACGGTAAAATATTTCGGCAATGAAGACTACGAGTCGAGCCGCTATGATGACAACATGGCCAAGTGGGAACGTGCCGCCGTAAAAAATCAGACCTCGCTCGCCGCGCTCAATTTCGGCCAGAGTGCCATCATTGCGTTGGGCGTGACGATACTTATGGTTATGGCGAGTCGCGAGGTGGTTAATGGCACAATGACGCTCGGCGATCTGGTGCTGGTTAATGCCTTTTTATTGCAGATGTTTATTCCGCTGAATTTTCTCGGCTTTGTGTATCGCGAGATAAAAAACTCGCTGGTGGACATGGAGCGCATGTTTAAGCTGCTCGGTCAGCATACCGAGGTTAAGGATAAAACCGGCGCGGTTGAACTCGCGGTTAACAGCGGCGAGGTGCGCTTTGAGCATGTCGACTTCGGCTATGATGCCAACCGGCAGATTCTATTCGATGTCGATTTTGTGATCGCTCCCGGCCAAAAGGTAGCCGTGGTCGGCCCCAGCGGCGGGGGCAAATCAACGTTGGCACGTTTGCTGTTTCGATTTTACGATGTAACAGACGGACATATTTCGATCAACGGTCAGGACATTCGCAACGTTACGCAAAAAAGTCTGCGTGCGAGCATCGGCATCGTGCCGCAGGATACGGTCTTGTTCAATGATACGATTTATTACAACATCGCCTATGCCAAACCCGAGGCCGTCCGTGAAGAAGTTTTGCAGGCCGCGCGGCTGGCGCATATTCACGACTTTATTGAGACGCTGCCGAGCGGGTATGACACGCTGGTCGGTGAGCGTGGCCTGAAACTTTCAGGTGGTGAGAAACAGCGCGTGGCGATTGCGCGCACGATTTTGAAAGACCCGAAGATTTTAATCTTCGATGAGGCGACATCCGCGCTGGATTCAAAATCGGAACAGGCTATTCTCGGTGCGTTACGCGAGGTGGCCGCGCATCACACGACTCTGGTTATCGCGCATCGCCTGTCGACTATCATCGACGCCGATCAAATCCTGGTCATGGATCAGGGCTGTATCGTGGAGCGCGGCTCGCACCGTGAATTGCTGGAGCGAGGTGAGGTTTATGCGCATATGTGGGCACTGCAACAGGAAGAGCGGCGTAAACTGGAGCCTGCGCCCGTTACGAACAACGTGCAGTAATTAGATTCCTGCGACGTATGACCCTAAGCAAAAATATTTTAATCACAGGCTGTTCCAGCGGCATCGGGCGCTGTCTGGCGGAGGGTTTACAGGCGCGCGGCTATCGTGTATTCGCCACGTCGCGCAAAGTTGAAGATGTGGCACTGCTCCGGGCACAGGGTCTGGAAAGCGTGCAACTTGATGTCAGTGATTCCGCGTCTATACAGCAGGCCGTTCAGGAAATATTAATTCGCACGAGCGGAAAAATTTATGCACTCATCAATAATGCCGGGTATGGCCAACCCGGTGCGGTTGAAGATCTGCGGCGCGACGTGTTACGCGAGCAATTTGAAACGAATGTGTTTGGCGTTCTGGAGTTGACCAATGCCTTGTTGCCTGTAATGCGTGCCCAGCAGGAAGGACGCATCATTAACATAAGCTCGCTGCTCGGCCTCGTGGCGCTGCCGTTTCGCGGCGCTTATAACGCCAGCAAGTTTGCCCTGGAAGGATTGACGGACACGCTACGCCTGGAATTGAGGAGTAGCGGAATTTTTGTCTCACTGATTGAACCAGGACCAATACGCAGCCGGTTTCGGCCCAACTCATTTATCGCTTACCAAAAAAATATCCGGCCGGAACGCAGCGCACATCGCGCGAAATACCGCATTCTGGAACAACGCTTGACCAAGAGCGGAACTGCAATGGCCTTTACATTAACGCCAGAGGCAGTGCTGAAAAAGGTTATCCATGCGCTGGAGAGTTCACGCCCGAAACCGCGTTATTATGTGACGCTTCCTACGCATATGGCGGCGCTTCTGAAACGAGTATTGCCACACCGCGTGCTGGATTGGGTTCTGCACCGGTTAGGCGGCGACGGCGGAAGGTGAAGCGCGCTATTCACTAAAATTGCTATGCAACATGTGACGCAGTTCAGAAAGGTAACTGCGGAAATTCCATCCGTGGATTTTCCGCACTTTACTTTTCTTAAGGATTTACGGGGTAGACGATGAGCCTGTTGAGCTAGCGCCCGTGCTGGAGCTATCGGAACCCCCGGCAGTACCCACGCTCATAGAGTCGTCAGTAGCCGTCGAACTTCCGCCCGTTGCATTGTCATTTATGGTGCCGGAACTGCTGGAGTCCATGGAACCACTGGAACTGCCACTCATAGTGCCGGAACCCCCAGAGCCGCTGGTATTTCCACTTCTATTGTCCATATGAGCACCTTTGCTCATATGGACACCCTTGTGATGCTCCTTCCATTCCTTCTTTTTCATCTGCATGGCGTCAAATTCCGCCTTACTGATAGTGCCGTTTTTATCGGTGTCTATATCATTGAATGACATACCGGCGAGGGCCGGGCCTGCGAGCAGGCTAACTACAGCTACTGCAATTAATTTCTTTTTCATAAATAATTTCTCCGGTTAAATTAATAATGTACATCCGCAAACAATAACTTAACGAGGCTGTTAAATTTTCAACATTGCTACAAATTAAGGTTCCGCTAATAATTAAATTGATGCCCGCAGATTGCCGTTCAGTCAGATTTAATATCTTCCGGCGCTAGGCCTGATGCTGTACCGCGCGCCCTGCCGCCTTTGCGGCCAATGTCGGCCATATGTTCGCGATTTTGGCTGACTGATGCGCCGCCTTTACGGCCAATATCGGCCATGTGTTCGCGATTTTGGCTAACGCTCTTGCCACCCTTACGGCCGATATCGGCCATGTGCATACGATTGCGGCTGACCGTTTCGCCGCCCTTGCTGCCGCGATTGTCCTGGGTATCTCCGGATCTTTCCATAAAGGGTACTCCTCCCTGCATTCGAGAATTGTCTGATGGATAAACTACGTAGTGATGTTTATGTGAATCGAAATACTAATGGTCAGCGAGATACTTTAAGCTACCTTTATTAGTAGCCATGCGCGTTTTAAAGTTCAATTAAAATAATATTACTTTGCAAATGCACCCTGCCCGCATCTGTGAGCAGGGCGTGCACCTTGCAGTTAAATTATTTACTGCGAAGCACTACCTGATTGCGAAGCACCGCCAACGGCGGGTGTGGAACTGTCACGCGCCGGGGCAGCAGTACTGCTTGAAGGATTATTAGTTCCCATGGAGCTGTTTCCAGATGAACTATCCGGAGCCGAGCTTCCGCCAATTCTCGCGTTACCACCTTGGCCACCCTGCAACATGGTGGGATCGGTCTGATCCATGACCTTATCAGGCAGATCACCTGCGGGCGCTAGGCTAGTAGGTGCTTCGGGCGTGGTCTGAATGCCGTGTTTTTCTAATGGCGTGCGCAGCAGTGGATCATTTGGATCTGCATTCGTAGTCGCTGCTCCCTGCACTCGTGTGCCGGTATTAACATTCAGGCTGGCATTGTATTCAGCCTGGCTCAGGGCACCGTCTTTATTGGTGTCCAGGCTATCGAAGCTGACCGATGCTTGGGTATTAACAGATGCGCTGCCAGTGGTATTGGTACTAGAGTTGATACCCGTATCGGTGGCCAAGGCCACACCGGATGCCAGTGTTAATGTAAGTGCTGTCAATAATTTCTTGTCCATAAAAAATCCTCCAGTCTTATCTAAAATAATCAAAGAGATTTTGCTACTCGAAAATACTCACTCGACTATATTGACCCCCACCATTGTCAGAGTTCAATTAAATATAAAGTCCCGGCTACAAATCTCCGTATCGGGCAGACGTCCGGCAAAATAGCATCTCCCTGCGAACAATGAGTCAGTGAATGTTCACAACCTTTTAATTAACAATGCATATCTATACAGTTTCGAATATCGTGCGTGGGCTGGTAAGTAAGTTTATAGAGAGGATTAACTATGGCGGTATATGCCATCGGCGACGTACAGGGTTGCTTCGACGAACTGAAAAAATTGCTCGCGGTCATTGTGTTCGATGCCGGCCACGACACACTCTGGTTTGCCGGCGATCTGGTGAATCGTGGGCCGAAGTCATTACCGGTACTGCGTTTCGTCAAGGGCTTGGGCGAGCGCGCCATCACCGTGCTGGGCAACCACGACTTGCACATGCTGGCCGTAACACAAGGTCATGAACGCTATCATCGCAAGGATACTTTCGACGATGTGCTGGCCGCGCCGGATCGCGACGAGATTGTGGATTGGCTACGCCAACGGCCACTACTGCATCACGATGACAAGCTACAGGTAACGTTGATTCATGCGGGCCTGCCGCCGCAATGGGATTTGGTGCAGGCAATGGCGTGCGCCGCTGAGGTTGAGGCAGCACTGCGCGGCGCGGATTATTCCGCGTATCTGGAACACATGTACGGAAACGAACCTGCGCGTTGGTCGGAAACTCTGACCGGTCAGCAGCGCCTGCGTTACATAACAAATTGTTTTACCCGCCTGCGCTTTTGCGATACGCAGGGACGTCTGGCACTCGAGGAAAAAGGCGCACCCGGCAGCGCGCCCAAGCCTTATCTACCCTGGTTTACCGTGCCGGGCCGGCGCAGCGCGGATTTGAATATCGTGTTCGGCCATTGGTCCACATTGGGACCGTGCAGGGACAAGGGAATTTTCCCGCTCGATACCGGATGCTTATGGGGTGGTTCGCTAACGGCATTGCAACTCGATTGCGAACCGAAGAAATGGTTTAGTGTAAGTTGTCGTGGGCGTTAAAAAACTTCCGCTAAATAATTCATGAATCTCAAATCTCATTCTGGGATAGCTATAAAATTTTACAACCTTAACGCACCTAGTTAACTACTAATTCCGAAGTTTAATACTTGCCTCATGCCTGCCAGCATCCAATTTTTTCCTGCTCACTAAATAAATAGTCTCATCTTTTACCGCAAGGTAATGAAGCCGATTGGGCGATTCAAATTTAATTTTGCTCAGAATAAGGTCGTAGGCCTTTTCCTCGTGCCCATCGATCACCAAGAGTTCACCGCCGTCCGCATGCGCTCGGTAAAGGATGTGCGCACCGTCCGGACTGAATACCGGATCGGACTTTCCTATACCCGAATAGTGACGTTGCTCTTCGCCATCCACTACCACAAATAACTCAGTCCCTTGGGCGACCCGATAGGCAACCTGCCTTCCGTCAGGACTGAAGAACGGGGCGAATCGGCCAATATCGTCATACGGTTTCCCGGCCTCTCCATCAATCACTGCGACCTCTTTGCCATCTTTCACGGCGACATAGGCAATACGTTTCCCATCCGCGCTGAACACGGGGTTTTCCTGAGGAATACGCACATATTTGTCGCCGGCCTTACCATCGACGACAACGAATTCCTTGTCCTTGTCCTTCACTACATAGGCAATGTGTTTGCCGTCCGCGCTAAAGGTTGGTGAGATGCTGACGATATCATCATAAGCTGCCTGCTCCTTGCCATCTATCACCAGGAATTTTTTGTTTCCCTCTCCGGCGACGTAAATTAAATGTTGGCTGTCGGGACTAAATAACGGAATGCTCGCTGAAAATGCCTCAAAGAGTTTATGTTCCTGGCCATCCAGTACAATCGCAACCTTGCCCGCATCCATCGCCCGATATGCAAAATGCCTGCTGTCCGGGCTGAATACGAGGCTGTTTTCACCAATGAAATCGTAGGGCTTGCCTTTTTTTCCATTGATGACAACGAAATATTTACCGCCTTCCGTAATGACATGCCCAAGGCGCTTGCTGTCCGGGCTGAATACGATAAAATGTTCGCGCTCGCCCAGGCTTTCGTAGAGCGGGCCTACTACGCCATCCAGCACCACGCTGGCCTTATCACCAAGCTTGGCCTTATATGCAAGGTGCATGCTGTCCGGGCTGAACACCGGCGTCGCCAAACCTTCATAAGCTTTGCCTTGCACCTCGTCGCGCACCGCATGCCAGTTATCTTTCAACTGCGCGACATACGCCACATGCTGACTGTCTGGGCTGAAAAATGTCTCGCGCTTGCCAATACCGTCGTAAAGTTTGCCGCGCCTCCCGTCAACGACTACAGCTTGTTTTTCGCCAACCTGAGTGACGTAGGCGAAATGTTTGCCGTCGGGACTCACCTGAAAAGATTCGCTCTTCCATGCGGAGACGTCCACACGACCCATATTTTTTTCCGTGCGCGAAGTGTCATTATTTTTAGCAGAGCTAAATGCGGGGGGGTTGATTATAAAAG
>JBDSOT010000018.1:0-17366 GCA_039914705.1 Gammaproteobacteria bacterium
GTGACGGTCTTGGCGTTAAACAATTTTTCGATCCGGCGCGTGTGGTCGCACACCCAGGCTTAAGTTTACCGGGCGGTGCGGTACGTGGCTGGGATCGTCGTAACGCCTACTACTTTCAGTTGATCAGTTCCCTCGCGCAGCACTACGATTTCGATATTGATACTCACTTCGAGGATTTGCCCAAGCGCCTACGTGAAATAATCCTCCATGGCAGCGGCAGCGAGGTAATCAGCTTCTATTATCTCAACGAGCACAGCGGTACGGTCACGCGGCGCCATCGCTTCGAAGGCATCATCCCCAACATGCAGCGCCGCTACCGCGAGACTGAATCCAATGTCGTGCGCGAGGAACTGGCCAAGTATCTGGGTAATCAGGTATGCCCCGAATGTAACGGTGCGCGTCTGACCGCCGCTGCGCGCCATGTCTATGTTGCCGCTATGAGCCTGCCCTCTGTCACCGCCCTGCCTGTCGAACAGGCTCAGGTATTTTTTACCGAGCTTAAATTGCCGGGCCGGCGCGGCGAGATTGCCGCCAAAATATTGAAAGAGGTCAGTCTGCGTCTGGAGTTTCTGGTAAATGTAGGCTTAGGTTATTTGACGCTGGATCGCAGCGCCGACAGTTTGTCCGGCGGCGAGGCACAGCGCATCCGTCTGGCCAGTCAGATCGGCGCGGGCCTGGTCGGCGTAATGTACATCCTTGATGAACCTTCCATCGGCCTACATCAGCGCGACAACCAGCGCCTGCTGAACACCTTGACCTATTTGCGCGACCTGGGCAACACGGTGATCGTCGTCGAACACGATGAAGATGCCATATTCGCCGCTGATCACGTTGTTGACATCGGCCCCGGTGCGGGTGTGCACGGCGGCCATATTGTTGCTCAAGGCACACCGCAGGAAATCATCGACAACCCGGCCTCGTTGACCGGGCAATACCTCGGCGGGAAAAAACAGATCGCCGTGCCCAATAAGCGCGTGCACATCGACTCAAAACGCTGCCTGCGTCTGCGCGGGGCCAGCGGTAACAATCTTAAAAATGTCGACATTGATATTCCCATTGGCCTGATGACCTGCATTACCGGCGTATCCGGCTCGGGGAAATCAACGCTCATTAACGATACCCTCTGCCGCCTTGTTACGCGTGAATTGCACGGTGGCGGCGAGGATCCGGCGCCTTATAAATCAATCAGCGGTCTTGATCTGTGCGATAAAATCGTCGAGATCGACCAGAGTCCCATAGGCCGCACACCGCGCTCGAACCCAGCCACCTACACAGGTTTATTTACACCGATCCGCGAATTATTCTCCGGCACACAAGAGGCACGCTCGCGCGGCTATAAGCCGGGGCGTTTCAGCTTCAATGTCAAAGGTGGGCGCTGCGAGGCCTGTCAGGGCGACGGATTAATCAAAGTGGAAATGCATTTTTTACCCGATATTTATGTCGCCTGCGATGTGTGCAAGGGCAAACGCTATAATCGCGAAACGCTGGAGGTGCGTTACAAAGGCAAAAATATTAATGAGGTATTGGAGATGACCGTCGAAGACGCACGCGATTTTTTCGATGCGGTGCCGGTCATCGCGCATAAATTGCATACACTGGTCGACGTCGGCCTTTCTTACATCAAGCTGGGGCAGAACGCGACAACCTTATCCGGCGGCGAGGCGCAACGCGTTAAACTCTCACGCGAACTATCGCGCCGCGACACCGGCAATACACTTTACATTCTCGACGAACCCACCACGGGCCTGCACTTTCACGACATTGAACAATTGCTCGGTGTGCTTCACAACCTGCGTGACCGCAACAACACTATCGTCGTAATCGAACACAATCTGCACGTCATCAAGACCGCCGACTGGGTGATCGATCTCGGCCCCGAGGGTGGCGATAAAGGGGGGCAGATAATTGCTGTTGGAACACCGGAAGACATCGCAAAAAATACGTCCTCCTATACGGCCCAGTATCTCAAACCCGTGCTGCTGCAAGGTCGCTGATTATAAGACGGGTACCCCTTCCCCTCGACGGGGAAAGGCAGGCATAGGGGTGAGTGTATATATTCACTCTCACCCCCACCTCAATCCTCCCCCATCAAGGGGGAGGAGTAAAATCACTGATCTCTCTGTTTAGGCAATTCGCCGCTGAGCGCTTTCAGAAAGACAACTATATCCACGGCTTCCCGGTCTGATATTTCTTTATCCAATTCAGTCTTGGCCATCACGCGCACAGCGTCTTCTAAGGCTGCAACCGTGCCGGTATGAAAATAAGGCGCGGTGAGCGCAACATTTCTCAGTGATGGAACGCGAAACAAGCGCCGATGAATAGTATCTTTGGTGACCTCGTAACGACCTTGATCCCGAGTGACGAGATTATATTTTTTGTCGTAGACACTGCCTAAATAATTGGGAAACAGTTCATAAAATCCTTCACCCATGGGCATGGGCGGGCCTGAAAAATTCGTGCCGAAGTGGCAGGCCACGCAGCCGACTGATTGAAATGCCTCCATCCCGCGCAAGGCCTGCTGAGAAAGCGCCTGTTTGTCCCCTCTCACATAACGGTCAAACGCGCTGTTCGGTGTGATCAGTGTGCGTAGATAGGCAGCCAAGGCCTTGGCGATATTGTCGTAGTTCAACGAGGGCGCATCATGGCTCGGCAAATTCGGTTCAAGGAAGGCCTTGTTGAACGCGCGCCGATAATCAGCGCTGGCGCCGATACGTTTCAGCACCGCGTGTTTATCCTGCATACCCATAATCGTATCATCGAGAAGATGTTCCTTAATGGCGGCCTCCAGACTATCGGCCCTGCCATCCCAAAATTGCACACTCTGGAACGCGGCATTCAACACGGTCGGCGTGGATCGTCGGGGCTGCTTGCTGCGCGCGCCCGTCGAGCGACGACGATGGTCAACACCGCCCTTGTCCAAGTCGTGACAACTGTTACAGGAAATTTTTCTATTAAATGATAAATGCGGATCGAAATAGATCTGCTTGCCGAGCATCACCTTAGCGGGACTCATGGGATTATCGCTGGGAATCGGCGGCTGTTCCGGCAAGGCTGGCATGGTTTCGAAGGCGTCGGATAAGTGCGGCAGCGTTAACATTAACGCTACGCCTGCGGTCATTAAAAAATAACGAAAAAATTTCATGTTGCAGCTTACCTTGAAGGCAGATTTATTGGGCACGGAGGCAATTATTATGCAGATATTTTAGCTTAGGAAACATTCGTTCGGCGGGATTACCATAAAAAAACCGGGCAAGGCCCGGTTTTTTTAATGCTGATAACGTCAAGCGTTATTCGGCAACGGTCTCTGTTTCCACCTCAGGCCGATCAACCAGTTCAACGATCGCCATGGGTGCGGCATCGCCCGCGCGAAAACCACACTTGAGAATTCGCATATAACCGCCAGGACGTTCCTTATAACGCGGACCCAGCTCATTGAATAGCTTGGTGACCATCTCACGATCACGGATACGTGCAAAGGCCAAACGGCGCTTGGCGACGGTATCCATTTTGGCGAGCGTGATCAGCGGCTCGGCAACCCGACGCAGTTCCTTCGCCTTGGGCACTGTCGTCTTGATAACCTCATGGCGCAGGAGTGCAACGGCCATGTTTTTGAGCATGGCCTTGCGGTGGCTGCTGTTACGGCTGAGTTGTCGACCACTATTTTGATGACGCATGACTTATTATTCCGATGTAATGTGGCTAAACGTAATCAGGCAGATACCTTTTCCTGATCATGCAGGTTGGCCGGCGGCCAGTTTTCCAGACGCATGCCTAAAGACAGGCCGCGTGTGGCCAGAATATCCTTGATCTCGGTCAGGGATTTCTTACCAAGGTTAGGTGTTTTGAGCAATTCATTTTCCGTGCATTGAATGAGATCGCCGATATAGAAAATGCTCTCCGCCTTGAGGCAATTGGCGGAACGCACGGTCAATTCAAGATCGTCCACGGGACGCAGCAAAATGGGATCAACCTCGGCCATCGGTGCCGATGCGGGGCGCGAATCTTCGTTGCCCTTTAAATCCACGAATACCGATAATTGATCCTGCAAAATACTCGCTGCGCGACGAATAGCCTCTTCGGGATCCACTGTGGCATTGGTCTCGATGTCGATCACCAGTTTATCAAGGTCGGTACGCTGCTCGACGCGCGCGCTTTCCACGGCATAAGTGACGCGGCGCACCGGGCTGAACGAGGCATCCAGTTGCAGATTGCCGATAGGCCGGACTTCGTCTTCCGCCAATTGGCGTGAAGATGAGGCCTCATAACCACGGCCACGCTTGATCTTGAGCGTCATATTAAGCTCACCGGCCTTGGTCAGGTGGGCAATGACGTGATCCGGATTAACGATCTCAACGTCGTGATCGATTGCAATGTCACTGGCCAGGATTGTGCCCGGACCTTTCTTGTTCAAGGTGAGCGTCGCTTCGTCGCGCGTATGCATGCGTATCGCGAGGCCTTTCAGATTCAACAGGATATCAACAACATCCTCTTGAACGCCTTCCATGCTTGTGTACTCGTGCAATACGCCTTCTATCTCGACCTCAACCACTGCGCAGCCGGGCATGGAGGATAATAAGATGCGGCGTAGCGCATTACCCAAGGTATGACCAAAACCGCGCTCGAGCGGCTCCAGTGTGACCCTGGCATGTTTGGGGTTGATGATCTGAACATCAACGAGACGTGGCTTTAAAAATTCGGAGACTGAGCCTTGCATGAAAAATCCTCTTCGTAATCTTACTTGGAGTAAAGCTCAACGATAAGATGCTCATTGATCTCGGCAGGTAGTTCGCTGCGCTCAGGACGCGATTTGAAAGTGCCCTGCATCTTGCTGACATCGACATCGAGCCAGTCCGAAAAGCCGCGCTGCTGAGCCATATCGAGGGCTGCCTGAATACGTAATTGTTTCTTGGCGGCCTCCTGCACGGCGATGACATCGTTCGGACTTACCTGATAAGTCGGAATGTTTACCTTCTTACTGTTAACGGTAATGCCATTATGACGCACCAACTGGCGTGCCTCGCTACGCGAAGCGGCAAAGCCCATGCGATAGGCCACGTTATCCAGGCGTCCTTCCAGCAACTGTAGAAGGTTTTCACCGGTCGAACCCTTGCGCTGATCGGCAGCCTGATAATAAAGGCGGAACTGACCTTCGAGAACACCATAAATTCTGCGCAGCTTCTGCTTTTCACGCAACTGGGTTGCATAATCCGACAAACGCGTGCGGCGCTGGCCATGCTGGCCGGGCGGAAAGGCGCGGGTTTCAATCGTGCACTTGCTGGTAAAACATTTTTCGCCTTTTAGAAAGAGTTTCTCTCCTTCACGGCGACACAGACGACACTTCGGACCAATATATTTAGCCAAACCAAGCCTCCGGCTTAAACGCGACGTTTCTTAGGTGGACGGCAACCGTTATGCGGAATCGGTGTGACGTCAGTGATATTAGTAACTTTAAAACCGGCCGCATTTAGCGCGCGAACGGCAGACTCGCGCCCAGGGCCTGGGCCGTTTACAAATACTTCGATATTTTTCATGCCGAACTCAAGCACCACTGCACCCACTTTCTCTGCGGCAACCTGTGCGGCGAATGGCGTACTCTTGCGCGAGCCGCGAAATCCGCAACCGCCCGCCGTGGCCCATGACAAAGTATTACCCTGACGGTCAGTGATGGTGATGATCGTGTTGTTGAACGAGGCATGAATGTGCGCGACACCGTCGACGACATTCTTTTTAACTCGCTTGCGAACACGGCTGGTAGCCTTGGCCATAATATTTCCTATTCCTGATGCGTATTACTGATTATTTACGAATGGCCTTGCGCGGACCTTTACGGGTGCGTGCATTGGTGCGTGTGCGCTGGCCGCGCATCGGCAGACCACGGCGATGACGCAGACCTCGATAGCAGCCTAAATCCATCAGACGCTTGATGCTCATGGACACTTCGCGGCGCAGATCGCCTTCAACTGTGAACTTCGCCACTTCGGTACGCAGCGCCTCAACCTGAGCTTCGGTCAGGTCTTTGATCTTGGTCGCCGGATTAACGCCGGTCGCAGCGCAGATATTTCTGGCATTGGAACGCCCAATCCCGTAAATGGAGGTCAGTGCAATTACAGTATGCTTCTGAACCGGAATATTGATACCAGCAATACGGGCCATCCGACTACTCTCCTAAACCAATGCCATCAAAAATTAATTCTGTTAGTGTGCTATTCATGTCAGGCTTGCTTAGCCTTGCCGCTGTTTATGGCGAGCATCTGTTGAGCAGATTACGCGCACAACACTCTTGCGTTTTACGATCTTGCAATTACGGCACAATTTTTTTACCGACGCGCGTACTTTCATATACTTCTCCCAGCCAAACCAATCATAAAGTGTTAGCGGTGCGCTAGCGCACCAAACCTGTCCGACCATGTCCCTTAAGGTTCGCTTTTTTCAGCAAGCCTTCGTATTGATGAGACATCAGATGCGCCTGCACCTGCGCCATGAAATCCATCACTACCACAACAATAATCAGCAACGATGTACCGCCAAAATAAAACGGCACATTCCAATACACGATCAAAAATTCCGGCAATAAACACACCAGCGTGATGTAAATGGCACCACCCAGTGTCAATCTCGACATTACCGTATCAATATATCGCGCCGTCTGTTCGCCCGGCCGTATCCCTGGAATAAACGCACCCGACTTTTTCAAGTTGTCGGCGGTATCCTTGGGATTGAATACCAGGGCCGTGTAAAAAAAACAGAAAAATATAATCGCCGTTGCATACAGCATCACATAAGGCGGTTGCCCCGGCGACAGTGTAGAGGAAAGGTCACGCAACCAGCCCATGCCTTCGGCGCTGCCAAACCACCCGCCGAGCGTGGCCGGAAATAATATTATGCTCGACGCAAAAATCGGCGGAATAACGCCGGCCATATTTACCTTCAACGGCAGATGGCTGGTCTGACCCGCGTACATTTTACGCCCCTGCTGACGCTTGGCGTAATTTACCGTAATGCGACGCTGGCCACGCTCTACAAATACCACAAAGGCCGTAACGGCAATCGCCAAGGCAAATAACACCAATAGGGTGATGGAATGCATCTCGCCGGTACGCGCCAACTCCAGGGTACCGCCGATGGCGCTGGGCAGGCCCGCGACAATACCGGCAAATATAATAATGGAGATGCCATTACCAATGCCGCGCTCGGTTACCTGTTCTCCCAGCCACATCAGAAACATGGTTCCGGTAACCAGTGACAAAGCCGCGATAAATATGAACGACGTGCCAGGATTGATGACCACCTGCACCGCCCCCGCCTGCTGACTTTGCAACGCAATCGAGATACCTATGGCTTGGAATATCGCCAAGACCAGTGTTGCGCGGCGCGTGTACTGCGAAATCTTGCGCCTGCCGGCTTCACCCTCTTTCTTTAACTGCTCCAGCGTGGGCACTACGGTGGTTAGCAGTTGCACAATGATCGAGGCCGAAATATACGGCATGATGCCCAGCGCAAACACCGATAAGCGCTCGAGAGCACCGCCCGAGAACATATTAAACATATCAACAATAGTGCCGCGTTGCTGGTCAAACAAGGCGGCCAGCGCCACCGGGTCGATGCCGGGCACCGGGATATGCGCACCGATACGAAATACAATCAGCGCGCCCAGCACAAACAATAGCCTGCGTTTGAGTTCCGATAATTTGCCCATACCTGATAGGGTATTGGCCATGGCTGACCGTGACGCCGACATTATTCCTCGATCTTGCCGCCAGCGGCTTCGATAGCAACGCGTGCGCCTTTAGTAACGCTAAGGCCGCGCAGGGTGACCGCTGTTTTGATCTCGCCGGAGGCAATCACTTTGACGCGTTTGACATCCTGACGCACCAGATTCGCTGCCTTGAGGGCCAGCAAATCGACTATACCACCGCTGATTTTAGCCAGCTCGTGCAAGCGAATCTCAGCCGTATCTCCCGCCGTTGGGGAGGCAAAACCGGCCTTGGGCAAGCGGCGTTGCAGCGGCATCTGCCCGCCCTCAAAACCAACCTTGTGATAACCACCGGCACGCGCATGTTGTCCCTTGTGTCCACGTCCACAGGTCTTGCCCAGGCCAGAACCGCCACCGCGCCCAACGCGTTTTGCGGCTTGTTTGGCACCATCAGCGGGCTTGATCGTATTCAGGCGCATCAGACAATATCCTCGACGGTAACCATATAGGAAACTTTATTGATCATGCCACGCACGCAGGCTGTATCTTCAAGCTCCACGCTATGGCGGATACGACGCAGTCCCAGGCCGGTTATACAGGCCTTGTGGACAGGCAACCTGCCGCTGACGCTCTTCGTCTGCGTTACCCGTATCCTCTTTTTCTGCTCGGGCTTGGCTTTTTTAGTTGCTGCCTTGGTTGTTGGCTTTTTCGTTTCAGGCATGGCTTATTCCAGAATCTCGTTAAGGCTCTTGCCGCGCTTGGCTGCAATGTCCTGCGGAGCGGACATGGACACCAGACCCTTGATGGTGGCACGCACAACATTGATGGGGTTAGTGGAACCAATGCATTTGGCCAGCACATCGTGCACACCCAGCACATCGAACACCGCGCGCATCGCGCCGCCGGCGATGATGCCGGTACCTTCGGAGGCCGGTTGCATGAATACCTTGGCCGCGCCATGTCTTGATGTAACGGGATATTGCAGCGTCCCGCCCTTAAGGCTGATGGTGACCATGTTCCGGCGCGCGTCGTCCATGGCCTTTTGAATGGCTGCGGGAACCTCGCGGGCCTTACCGCGGCCCATGCCAATCTTACCGTTGCCATCACCGGTTACCGTCAATGCCGCGAAACCAAACTGACGGCCGCCCTTGACAACCTTGGCGACACGATTGACGGCGATCAGTTTTTCCTGAAGGCCATCATTACTCTTTGGGACGTCATAACCCGCCATAATTAATCCTTAAAATTCCAGGCCGTGTTCACGCGCCGCATCCGCCAGCGCCTTCACACGACCATGATATTGAAAACCGGAACGATCAAATGCCACGCGTGTCACACCGGCGGCCTTGGCTTTTTCTGCTATGGCCTTACCGACGGCGACGGCAGCCGCAATATTGCCGGTGTATTTAAGCTCGGCCTTGACTGATGCATCGAGTGTCGAGGCGCACGCTATTACCTCGGAACCACTGGGCGCGATAATCTGCGCGTAGATGTGGCGCGGTGTACGGTTGATACATAAACGCACCGCGCATAATTCCTTGATCTTTGAGCGGGCACGCAGGGCGCGGCGCAAACGGGATGTCTTTTTTTCCATGATAGCGATGGAGCCTTAGTAAATTACTTCTTCTTGACTTCTTTACGGATGACAACTTCATCCGAGTAGCGCACGCCCTTGCCTTTATACGGTTCGACCGGGCGGTAGGAACGAATCACGGCAGCCACCTGGCCGACCTGCTGCTTATCCATTCCCTTAACAACAATCTCGGTCTGGCTAGGAGTTTCGATGGTAATCCCCTGCGGTATCTTGAACACCACGGGATGGGAAAATCCCAAGGTCAAATTCAGCGCCTGGCCCTGAGTCTGAGCACGATAGCCGACACCCACCAAATCCAGTTTTTTGCTGAATCCCGCGCCGACGCCGATTACCAGATTATTGATCAAGGCGCGCATGGTGCCTGCCAAGGCACTGGAGGCAATGCTGTTATGGCGAGGCGCAACCTTGATTACGTTATCTTCACGGCCGACACTGACGGAGTCGTGCACATTCAGGTGCAGAGAACCTTTAGCACCTTTAACGGTAACCGTCTGTCCGCTGACATTGACATCAAGGCCTGCGGGAATCGTAACGGGATTTTTTGCAACTCTAGACATTTCTTATCACCTGGGTACTACGATACGTAGCAGAGTACTTCTCCGCCATAGCCGACAGCACGGGCGGCGCGATCCGTCATCAACCCATGCGAGGTGGACACAATGGCAATGCCCAAACCACCGATCACCTTGGGAAGTTTTTGCTTGCCTTTGTACAATCGCAGACCCGGTCGGCTCGCGCGCTGAATAGTGTCGATGACGGGTTTGCCCGCGTAGTACTTCAAGGCAATAGCTAATGTTGGCTTACCGTCGATTTCATGCACGGCAAAATCGTTAATATAGCCCTCGT
The DNA here is from genome assembly GCA_039914705.1 of Gammaproteobacteria bacterium. Classification (GTDB taxonomy): domain Bacteria; phylum Pseudomonadota; class Gammaproteobacteria; order SURF-13; family SURF-13; genus JBDSTW01. The sequence continues at coordinate 10,134 of JBDSOT010000018.1, forward strand.
CGCGCAACACCTTGGCAATGGCCTGCTTAAGCTTTGATGAGGGCATCGTCACCTCAATCTTCTCAGCTGTCTGACCGTTGCGGATGCGCGTCAACATGTCGGCAATAGGGTCTGTCATACTCATAAGTTCAGCTCCGGAAATTCAATTGCACGTAAAATTGTTACCAGCTGGCCTTGACCAGGCCCGGCACATCACCGCGCATGGCGGCCTCACGAAGTTTATTGCGGCCCAGTCCGAACTTGCGGTAGAAGCCGTGCGATCTGCCAGTAATGCGGCAGCGATTGCGCAAACGGCAGGGGCTTGCGTTGCGCGGCAAGGCCTCGAACTGGCGGCGGGCAGCCTGGCGGTTTTCTTCTGTTGTATTTGGATCGGTCATCTGTTTTTTGAAGGTGTCGCGCTTGGCCGCATATTTTTTGATAACCAAGGCGCGCTTGATCTCGCGATTAACCATTGAAGTCTTTGCCATGTTCGCCTTAGCCCTGCTTTAAAGGGAAATTAAAGGCCATCAGCAAGGCGCGCCCCTCTGCGTCGTTCTTTGCTGTGGTAGTAATCGTAATATCCATGCCGCGCAGGGCATCAATCTTGTCGTAATCAATCTCGGGGAAAATAATCTGCTCACGCACGCCCAGACTGTAGTTGCCGGAGCCGTCGAATGACTTGGCATTGAAGCCACGGAAATCGCGGATGCGCGGGATAGCAATGTTCACCAGTCGGTCGAGAAATTCATACATGCGCTTGCGCCGCAGCGTGACCTTGCAACCAATCGGCCAGTTATCGCGAATCTTGAAGCCGGCGATAGACTTGCGCGACAGTGTGACGACGGGCTTCTGCGCGGCGATTTTGGTCATATCGGCGACGGCGTTATCCATCACCTTCTTGTCCGCAACGGCCTCGCCCACGCCCATGTTCAGGGTAATTTTGCTGATGCGCGGCACCTGCATGACATTCTGATAGCCGAACTGTTCCATCAGCTTCTTGGCCACCGTGTCGCGATAATAGTCTTGAAGTCTTGCCACCTTGATTACCTGTCAATAACTTCATTGTTGGATTTAAAGAAACGCACCTTACGGCCATCTTCTAACAGACGAATGCCGACCTTGCCAGCCTGTTTGGTAGCTGGATTGAACAATGCAATATTCGAGATGTGCAACGACATTTCTTTCTCGACAATGCCACCGCCTATGCCTTTGTTCGGATTAGGCTTGGTGTGGCGCTTGGCCATATTCACATTTTCGACCATGACCCGGTCGTTAGGCAGCACACGCAGAACACTTCCGCGCTTGCTTTTGTCTTTACCGGTGATGACGATGACATCATCGCCTTTTCGAATCTTGCGCATAATTGAAGGCTCTTCGGCTTATAAAACTTCAGGGGCTAGCGAAATGATCTTCATGAATTTTTCACCGCGCAGTTCGCGCGTGACCGGGCCGAAAATGCGTGTGCCGATTGGCTGCTGCTGATTATTGAGCAACACGGCGGCATTGCCATCAAAACGAATAACCGAGCCATCGGGACGGCGCAGACCTTTGCGGGTGCGTACGACCACCGCATCGTAGACTTCGCCTTTCTTTACCTTGCCGCGCGGGATTGCCTCTTTAATGCTGACCTTGATGATGTCGCCAATACCTGCATAACGGCGATGGGAGCCGCCCAATACCTTGATACACATCAGGCGCCGGGCGCCGCTGTTGTCGGCTGCTTCCAGGATGGATTGCATTTGTAACATCGAACTTCTCCAACAAATTAAGGTTACTTATCCGACCAGCGGAAAGCCGATCATTATACATTAAACAGCCTATAGCCCAAGCTAAATTTAAGCTTTATCAGACGGCTTTTTCGACTACAGACAAAAGCTTCCAGGCCTTGGTTTTAGAAATAGGACGACATTGTTCTATGGTGACCAGATCGCCTTCACCGCAGACATTTTCTTCATCGTGCGCGTGAAGCTTGGTCGTGCGTTTGACATATTTTCCGTAAGTCTGATGCTGCACCTTGCGCTCTATTATTACCGTGATGGATTTGTCCATCTTGTTGCTCACCACACGCCCGGTCACGCTACGGGAAACCTTTTTATCGTCGCTCATCATGCCTTACCCGACTTTTGATGTATTACTGTCTTAATGCGCGCGATGCTGCGGCGCACAACCTTTATTTGATTCGGCTTGGTGAGTTGGCCGGTACCCTTTTGCATGCGCAGATTAAATTGCTCGCGGGTAAGTTCCAGAAGTTCTTTACCGAGATCTGCAGCGCTTTTTTCTCTGAGTTCGTTTGCTTTCATTACATTAGCGTCCTGGTCACAAAGGTGGTGAGCACGGGGAGTTTTGCGGCGGCTAATTTGAAGGCCTCGCGTGCAATCTCTTCCGTGACGCCTTCCATTTCATACAGCATGCGCCCCGGTTGCACCTGCGCAACCCAGTATTCGACATTACCCTTACCGTTACCCATACGCACTTCAAGCGGCTTTTTAGATATTGGCTTATCGGGGAATAAACGTATCCATATCTTGCCACCGCGTTTAACGTGGCGCGTCATGACGCGGCGCGCGGCCTCGATCTGACGGGCGGTTACACGACCACGCGTGGTCGCCTTAAGGCCGAATTCGCCGAAGCTGACTTTATTGCCGGTATTCGCCAGGCCACGATTCTGGCCTTTCATTTGCTTGCGAAATTTGGTTCGTTTTGGTTGCAACATGAGACTTAGTTCCCTTGTGTAACGGCGTGTGGTGCGGGCTTCTCACCGGCCAATTCGGCACCGGCGTGCTCGGCGAGATTGAAGGTCTCACCCTTGAATATCCACACCTTCACACCAATGATGCCGTAAGTGGTAAGGGCCTCGGCAAAGCCATAGTCGATATTGGCGCGTAAGGTGTGCAGCGGCACGCGACCTTCACGGTACCATTCACTACGCGCGATTTCGCCGCCGTTCAGGCGGCCGCCAACCATAATTTTAATACCCAAACCGCCGATGCGCATGGCATTGGTCACGGCGCGTTTCATGGCGCGACGAAACATGATGCGCCGCTCCAGCTGTTGTGCGACGCTCTCGGCCACCAGATAAGCGTCGAGCTCCGGCTTACGGATTTCTTCCACGCTGACATGTACAGGCACACCCATCATTTCGGAAACCTGCTTGCGCAGCGTCTCGATGTCTTCGCCCTTCTTGCCGATCACGATGCCGGGGCGGGCGGTATGAATCGTGATGCGTGCGTTGCGCGCCGGGCGTTCGATCTGAATGCGGCTCACCGAGGCCAGCGCCAGCTTCTTTTTCAGAAAGGCGCGCACCTGTAAATCGGTGTTCAGATAATTGGCGTAATTCTTGGAATCGGCATACCAGGTCGATGTCCAGTCTGTGACTATGCCTAAGCGAATTCCGGTTGGATGTACCTTATGACCCATTGCAGCCTCTCTTACCTAAATACTTTCTTAACGTTTACTTGCCGTCGGCGACGGTGATAGTGATGTGACTGGTGCGCTTGAGTACCCGGCTGCCGCGCCCCTTGGCACGCGCATGCATGCGCTTTTGCGTAGGGCCGCCGTCGATGAATATGGTTGATACCTTCAATTCATCGATGTCAGCACCCAGATTATGCTCGGCGTTGGCAATGGCGGATTCCAATACCTTCTTGACCATGCCTGCCGCCTTCTTCTGGCTGAAGGTCAGTAATTGCAGCGCGCGTTCCACTGACATGCCACGAATCTGGTCGGCCACCAGCCGCCCCTTTTGGGCAGACAGATGGGCGTATTTTAATTTTGCTATAGCTTCCATTTAACGAACCTCGTGTAACTGATTACTTGGCTTTCTTATCGCTTACATGACCGCGGAAGGTACGCGTAGGGACGAATTCGCCGAGTTTGTGGCCGACCATATTATCGCTGATCAACACGGGTATATGCAGACGGCCGTTATGCACGGCAAGCGTCAGGCCGATCATGTCCGGCAGGATCATGGAGCGGCGCGACCAGGTCTTGATCGGACGCTTACTGCTGGTGGCGAATGCGGCCTCAACCTTTTTAATCAGGTGGGCATCGACGAACGGGCCTTTTTTGACTGAACGTGGCATGGTATTTCTCGTCCTTACTTATTGCGACGGCGCACGATCATGCCGTCAGTACGTTTGTTGCCGCGGGTCTTGTAACCCTTGGTCGGCGTGCCCCACGGCGATACCGGATGGCGTCCGCCCGAGGTACGTCCTTCACCACCGCCGTGCGGATGATCAACCGGATTCATCGCCACACCGCGCACGGTTGGACGGATACCGCGCCAGCGTTTGGCACCGGCCTTGCCCAGGGAACGCAGGCCGTGCTCGGCATTGCCGACCTCACCCAGGGTCGCGCGGCAGTCGGACTGTATCTTGCGCATCTCGCCCGAGCGCAAGCGCAGAGTGGCGCTGGCACCTTCACGCGCAACAAGCTGAACGGCGGCACCGGCGCTACGCGCAATCTGCGCACCCTTGCCCGGCTTCATCTCGATGCAATGCACCGTGCTGCCGATCGGGATGTTGCGTATCGGCAGGCAGTTGCCGGGTTTAATCGGCGCATCCGCGCCCGACACAATCTGGCTCCCCGCCTCAATGCCTTTCGGGGCAATGATATAACGGCGCTCACCGTCACCGTACAATACCAAGGCAATATGCGCACTGCGGTTAGGATCGTACTCAATACGCTCTACCGAACCCACAATGCCGTCTTTATCGCGTTTGAAATCAATAATGCGGTAGTGCTGTTTGTGTCCGCCACCCTGATGTCTGACGGTGATGCGGCCCTGATTATTTCGGCCAGCACTCTTACTCTGCTTTTCCAGGAGCGGCGCAAAAGGCTCGCCCTTATGCAGATTGGGAGTCACCACCTTGACGACAAAGCGGCGTCCGGGGGAGGTTGGTTTAGTTTTTACAAGTGCCATGTTGTATCCTTAATTCCTAAAAACTCCACGCAAAGACGCAAAAAACATTATGTGCGGCTGCATCTCGTACATTGTCTATAAAAATTCCGCTATAAAAATTCATGCTATTGCTTTGTTTACTTTGCGTCTTCGCGTCTTTGCGTTAGGTTTCGTTACTTGTTGCCCATGAAATCAATATCGAAGCCGGGTTTCAGGCTGACGTAGGCCTTTTTCCAATCGCTGCGACCACCCATGCGCCGACCGCTACGCTTGGTCTTACCCTTTACATTGACCGTGCGCACACCATCAACTTCCACATTGAACATAAGTTCAACGGCACCCTTTATCTCGCCTTTGTTTGAGTCAGTTACCACCCGAAACACAAACTGCTTGTTGCGATCTGCGGCAGCCGAACTTTTCTCGGAGATGTGCGGTGCAATCAGCACCTGCATCAGACGTTCTTGGTTCATGCCAGCGACTCCTCAAGTTTCTTAAGTGCTTCCACGGTGATCAGCACCTTTTCAAAGCCGACCAGGCTGACCGGATCAAGTCCAGCCGCATCACGCACGTCGATCTTGTGCAGGTTACGTGAAGAGAAATAGATATTGTCATCCACGTTTTCGGTCACGATCAAGGTATCCGCTAACCCCAGGTTATTAAGTTTGAGCACGAGTTCCTTGGTGCTGATAGAGTCGAGTGAAAAATCATCGACCACGATCAGACGTTCCTGGCGTACCAGCTCTGACAGGATAGAACGCATCGCGCCGCGGTACATTTTCTTGTTGACCTTCTGCGAATAATCCGCAGTCACCGCCGCAAACACCTTGCCGCCGCTACGCCAGATGGGGCTGCGCGAGGTACCTGCGCGGGCACGGCCGGTACCCTTTTGGTTCCACGGTTTTTTACCGCCGCCGCGAACCTGGGCGCGCGTCTTTTGGGCATGAGTACCGGCACGTGCGCCGGCCAGATAGGCTGTAACGACCTGATGAATAAGCGGTTCATTGAACTCAGCAGCGAATGTCGCATCAGAGACTTCAACGCTCCCGGCGGCCTTAGCGGCCTTACCTTGAGTTACGGGTGTTAGATTCAATTGCATGACGCTCTCTCTTATGCGGCTTTCTTATGCGGCTTTGGTACGGCGCTTCATGGCGGGGCTTATCACGACATCACCGCCTGCGGAACCGGGAACTGCGCCCTTGATTAACAACAGATTACGTTCGGCATCAACACGCACCACTTCGAGGGTTTGCACGGTACGCCGCACATTACCCAAATGACCCGACATTTTTTTGCCCTTGAACACACGGCCCGGCGACTGATTCTGACCAATAGAACCCGGTGAGCGATGCGACAACGAGTTACCGTGCGTGGCGTCACCCATGGTGAAGTGATGGCGCTTGATCGTGCCGGCAAAGCCTTTACCAATCGTTGTTCCGGCCACATCAACCTTCTGTCCTGGCTCGAATATATTGACCTTGATCTCGGCGCCCGCAGCCATGTCTTCACCTTCGCCATCGTCGAGGCGGAATTCCCAGAGACTACGGCCAGCAGCGACGCCCGCCTTGGCAAAATGCCCGGCAGCGGCCTTGGTGACACGCGTGGCGCGCCGCGTGCCAAGGGTAATCTGCACGGCGCGATAGCCATCAATGGCTACGGTCTTTACCTGGCTCACACGGTTCGGCTCGACCTCAATCACGGTCACAGGTATGGATGCACCATCTTCAGTGAAGACGCGCGTCATGCCGCATTTACGACCTACTAATCCAATTGCCATTTTAATGTCTCTAATTAACTCTACAAATCCAACGCAACATTGAGTTCCAAATTGTTTAATTCAGCTTGATCTGTACATCCACACCCGCCGCCAGATCCAGCTTCATCAACGCGTCCACGGTCTTATCGGTGGGATCAACAATGTCCATCAGACGCTTATGCGTGCGGATCTCATACTGGTCGCGCGCGTCTTTATCCACGTGCGGCGAGGTCAACACCGTGAAACGCTCAATCTTGCTCGGCAGCGGAATCGGCCCGCGCACCTGTGCACCGGTGCGCCGTGCGGTCTCTACGATCTCACGCGCCGACTGATCGATCAGGCGATGATCGAAGGCCTTTAAACGGATGCGGATTCTCTGGTTAGCCATAAAAATAATCTCTAGTACAGTGAAAAGAACAGACTTTCGTATCTACTCTTACGTCTTTTCTCTATTACTCAAAAATCTTTGCCACCACGCCGGCACCGACGGTGCGGCCGCCCTCGCGGATGGCGAATCTCAGGCCTTCTTCCATGGCGATGGGGTTGATCAGGGTGACGGTCATCTTGACGTTGTCGCCGGGCATGACCATTTCGATGCCGG
>JBDSOT010000026.1:0-6619 GCA_039914705.1 Gammaproteobacteria bacterium
GCGTGTTCACGATCATTGTCATTGCCCGCAATTTGCATATCGCGCAATAAAGGTTCAAGCCATGCGTCGAGTTCCGCAAAACTCTCTGGCACTTCGGCAATACGCAGACGTTTTGCGCGGCGCTGCACGAATAATTTCTTGAAGGCCAGCACGACATTATGCGAGACCGTGTTTGCCTGGGATTGCTCCAGTTCGGCCTCGATACCGAACAGCTCAGCGATAAAATCTTCCACGTGCGGCGCGCAGGCGAGCAATAATTCGCTGATCTCCAGTGCGGTGAATGGCCGCTCGGCCGCGCGATATTGGATGAGTTGCGCGTGCAATGCCTCGTCTTGCGCACACAGGCGTTCCAGAAAGTTTTGATCGAGACGTTGCAGGCCTTCCACCTGAAACAGATCGGGATAGCTAAAACCGGCTAACTGAACGGTCATGATGTAGGTGCGGTGGGCATGGTTTTTATTTTAACCTAAAGCGAGGGGTTCAGACGGCAGGATTTTTTCCTGAGTGAAACAAATAAAGCAGTTGATATAACTTGCCTAGGATGAGGCTTATTAAGCCCCCCTCACCCTAGCCCCTCCCGCAAGGGGAGAGTGGATATTTTGTTGCGGGACGAATGCGAGTTGTGCCATGAGGGCCGCCCTCTCCCGCAAGGGGAGAGGGGATACTTTGTTGCAGGATGAATGCGAGTTGTGCCATGAGTGCCGCGCTTATTTTGGCTTTCAGAACATCAGCATCTTTTTTGAGATAGTGTTATTTTGCGCAATCGCTTAGATGCTAACACCGCCCATAAAGTTGAGCGAGACGACGCAGGCGCGCGGGCATGTCGAGCGGTAGTTGATCCCACGAAAAGCGCCATTGCCAGTTGCCAGTGGTGGTGCCGGGGATGTTCATACGATAGTCGTTATCGAGTTCCAGAATGTCCTGCATGGGGACGATGGCCCATAATCCCACTGAGGCGTATGCACAACGGATCAACGGCCACAGCAGGGATTCGCCGGGCGCATCCAGATATTCGGTCAGGTAATTTTTTCGCTCTGCGGACAATTCGTTCAGCCAGCCGAGCGTGGTGTCGTTGTCGTGGGTGCCGGTGTAAACCACAGTATTAGGTTCGTGCTTGTACGGCACATAAGGATTTTCCGGGCTGCCGTCGAAGGCGAATTGGAGGATCATCATGCCGGGGAAATTAAATTGCCTGCGCAGCGCGGTGACCTCCGCCGTGATCATGCCTAAGTCTTCAGCGACCATCGGCAACTGGCCGAAACTATCCTGCAACGCCTGGAACATGGCCACGCCCGGTGCCTTTACCCAACGTCCTTCACGAGCCGTGGCGCTGCCGGCGGGAATTTCCCAATAAGATTCGAAGCCGCGAAAGTGGTCGATGCGAATTATATCGGCCAGTTGCAGTTGCATTTTCATACGTTCGATCCAGTAGCGAAAGCCGTCCGTCTGTATACTCTTCCAGCAATACTGCGGATGACCCCAAAGCTGGCCATCAGGTGAGAAGTAATCGGGCGGAACACCGCTTACCAGCAGGGATTTACCCTCGGCATCGAGTTCAAAATATTTTCGATTGGCCCATACGTCGGCGCTATCGTGTGCCACGAAGATCGGCATGTCGCCGAAGATCAGAATGCCGTGATCGTTGGCGTACTTTTTTAATGCGAGCCACTGATGAAAGAAAATGAACTGCTCGAAATAAACCTGCGCGATAGAATCTTGCAGCCGTATCCGCGCATGCTCCAATGCCCGTGGTTGCCGGTCACGCACAGCAGCAGGCCAGCTTATCCATGGACTGTAATGCTGTTCCTTGCGCAAGGCCTGATACAAGGCGTAGTCATACAGCCAGTACGACTGTTCCTCAATAAACGCCGCCAGGGCATTCTTGTCGGCCGCTGTGGCGATCTGCGCGAATCTCGCGTGGGCATTTATCAGCATGGCGCGGCGAAATGCATAACTGTCACTGGCGCGCAGGGCGGCCAAATCTTTATCAACGTCAACAGCAAGCCAGCCTTGCTGGGCGAGCAGTTCCAGGCTGATTAACAAGGGATTGCCGGCGCTTGCCGACAGACAGTTATACGGCGAATCATCATCGTGCGGCGGGCTGAGCGGCAGGATTTCCCACACGCTTATGCCGCTTGCCACCAGGAACTCCACGAAGCGGTAAGCCTCCGGCCCCAAGTCGCCATTGCCCAGTACATTAGGTAATGAGGTGGGATGCAATAGGATCCCGGCGCGCCGCTGTTTGAGTACGCTGGTGGCAGTCATAAAGGATGGTTACGCGTGATGTTGAGCGGGCCGCATGGTGCCGGTGTGTGTGCCTGGGTCATCGCTGCCGTGACTCATCACCTGCGACAGATAGTCCGGCGCAGGCTGACCGATTAAACGGTAGAGATTGGACAGATGCAGGCGAAACAACTTTTCGAAGTCGCTGACAATGTCCGTGGGATTGTAATCGCCGAACCACCAGAACCAGTCCGAGCCTTCGCACACGGCCAGTTGCTCAGTGGCGGCGCGCAACTCGTCGGCTTGCAGCCGGCCCGAATCCACCACCGCGTCGAACGCGTGCTTGGCATCGCACAGCATATCCCAGCCATGATTCTTCGCCGCATCGCCGACCCAGGTGGAGAAGGTACCGTATACCCAGCTTCCCGCGACCATTTGTTCCAACTCAGCCGGTGGACGGCGAGTCTGAGTTGTCGCAAGGTAATCGCTGAAGGTGGTAAGTTTCAGGCCGTTGTGGCTGCTGAGTCTTTGATACAGCGCAGTCAGAAAATGATAGGCATTATCCGGGTAATATTCCCAGGCGTTTTCGCCGTCGAGAATAATGGAAACCACATGGTTTTCCTTGTCCGCGCACGTAGCGGCAATGTTCTCCAGATGATGCACAAGATTATTGACGGCGTCATCGCTATGCCAGCTTGAGTAGGTAAAACCGATCAAGTCGGACAAGCCGTCATCGCGAAAAAAACATTCGATATTGGTATTCTTAACGGTATAAGGTTGATGCAGCCATTGTGTGTGCGCCAGATTGTCTATATGGCCCGATTTCATCAGGCTGTTGTGCAGTACCTTCTCGCCGCTGGCGGCCCAGCGAAAACCACTTTCACCGAGTAATTTCAGTGCATCGGCGCTGACGCCGCCCTCCGAGGGCCAGCAACCTTGCGGCTCCACACCAAAATAGTGTTGAAACATTTTGCGGCCTTCAGTCACATGCCAGCGTGCGCGTTCCTCACCGCCGGGATAGCAGGGGAGCAACGGCAGGTCTGCATATGGCATGGCATCGTGCGCGCAATCCAGGCTGATCAACAGCGGCATAATAGGATGCGCAGATGGCGTCATCGACAACTCGACCTGTCCGGCGTCGCTGAGGGCACGGTAGCGTTTGATTACCGAACTCACCAGTTCGCCGATGACCTCGACCAGCAAGCGCCGGTCAGCATGATTAAATCCCTGACCCTTTTCGATTAGCTGCTGGATGCGCAAATCCTGCATACGCACCGTCTCGCCCATCCATGCCAAGTGATACCAGACCAGGATATCGTCCAGAAATTGCCCGCTCAGATAAACTATGGTCTCTGCATCCCTGAGGAATCTTGTGGCGAGTCCGGCGAGGCGCCCGTAGACCGGAAAACGATTAATAAGACGTTCTTTGTTTGCGCGCAGACAGGCACGAATCAGGGCGGTGTATTCCTGCGTATTCAGTGATTGCGGTATATTGGCGAGTGCCGCCAGTAAGGGGTCACGTAATACTTGCTGACCCTTCAAAAAGCCTTCAATCTGCTGGGCATAATCGACGAGTTGCTCGAGCATAACGGGCGAAAAATTAACTACCGCGCGCGCCTCGGGAATGGCCTCCATGATAGCGGCCATATCGACATAGTCCTTGATCGCGTGGAGGTAGGTCCACGGAAGGGCGTACTCGCCCGTTATCAGATCACGGTATTGTGGCTGGTGCATGTGCCAGCACAGCACAACGTTGAGGCGCGCCTTATCGGACATGGTGCATCGTCTGGCCGAGCATTTCCGGCGTCACCAGCACCACGCCGCCCGGGGTAACATGAAAGCGCCGGGCATCTTCAATCAGGTCTTCACCTATGACGGTGCCTTCCGGAAGAATGCAGCCCTTGTCGATCACAGCCTTGGTTAACCGGCAATGACGGTTGATCACGACATCGGGCAGCACGACCGAATCAATGATAGACGCATACGAGTGCACGGCGACATTGGAAAACAACAGCGAGTGGCACACATAGCCGCCGGAGATAATGCAGCCACCCGACACCATGGAGTCCACCGCCATGCCGCGCCGGTCATCATCGTTGAAAATGAATTTCGCGGGCGGTAGTTGCGCCTGGTAGGTCCAGATCGGCCAGTCTTGATCGTAAATATCCAGCTCCGGTGTCACGCCGATCAGCTCCAGGTTGGCCTGCCAATAAGCGTCCACTGTCCCCACGTCGCGCCAGTACGCGGATTTATCGCTCTGTTCCTGATGAAACGGATACGCGCAAATATGGTATTTATCGATGATCTTGGGGATGATGTCCTTGCCGAAGTCGTGGGTGGATTTCGGCATGCCGGCATCTCTAATAAGTTGCTCGTAGAGAAACAGGGCATTGAATACGTAGATGCCCATGGAGGCCAGCGCCAGATCATCATGTCCCGGCATAGACTCGGGCTGCTCCGGCTTTTCGGCAAAGCCGATCACCCGACCGTCGGCAGACACCTTCATCACGCCGAAGCCCTTGGCCTGTTCCAGCGGCACTTCGATACAGCCCACCGTCATATCTGCCTGACTTTCGGCATGCGCGGTGATCAGGGTGCCGTAGTCCATTTTGTAGATATGGTCGCCGGCAAGGATAAGGATATATTTCGGTTTGTGCCCGCGAATAATGTCCAGGTTTTGATAAATGGCATCCGCGGTGCCGGCGTACCACGATGTTTCGATGCGTTGTTGGGCGGGCAGTAATTCCACAAACTCGCCGAATTCGCCGCGCAAAAACCCCCAGCCACGCTGGATGTGCCCGATTAGCGAGTGCGCCTTATACTGCGTGAGGACGCCGATGCGGCGGATGCCTGAGTTGATACAGTTGGATAAGGGGAAGTCGATGATCCTGAACTTGCCGCCGAACGGCACCGCCGGTTTAGTGCGCCACAAGGTAAGTTGTTCCAGCCGTGACCCTCGCCCACCAGCCAGTATGAGCGCTAAGGTCGAGTGCGTGCGAGGCTTAATGAGGCGTTGCTTGAGACCGGCGGACTGCATTGGATATCCTTGTCGTAATTAGTTTTCTGGCGCAGAGTCTGGATTGATAGATGCCGTTTCCATAGGCTGAGTTTATGCTAACCTGACCGTCCTGGTGGGCTGGTATTATGCCACACAATCTCTGCGGCTCAGTCGCCACCCGATAAATTACCCAGATTATTTATGACCAAGCAATTACCTCATACGAGCCGGCCGTCCGCAATTTCCGCAGAGCTGCAAATGCTTGTGGATGCGCGGCACCACGACCCCTTTTCGGTGTTGGGCAGGCATGTTATAAGCGCAAAAGAGCATGTCATTCGCGCGTATATTCCCGGCATGGCGCAGGTCAGCATAGATACGCCTTCAGCGGCTCTACCGATGCAGCGTCTGCCCGGTAGCGATGTATTTGAATGGCACGGCGCGCCCGACGCCGTGCCGGAGCGCTACTGTCTGGCATGGGAAGATGCCAATCATAAGACATCACGCGGCTACGACCCTTACTGTTTTTCGCCGCAACTTTCCGAGTACGATCTGCATCTATTCGCCGAGGGAAAACACTGGCACGCTTATCGTTTCATGGGGGCGCATGAGCGGGTCGTGGATGGAATTCCCGGTGTTGTGTTTGCCGTGTGGGCGCCGAATGCTGCGCGCGTCAGCGTGGTGGGCGATTTCAATGCCTGGGATGGAAGGCGACATCCGCTACGGGTGCGCGGCGATAAAGGCATTTGGGAATTATTCATTCCCGGTCTCGAGGCAGGCCTGGTTTACAAGTTTGAAATTCGCGATCGCGATCAGGGCAATCTGCATCTGAAATCGGACCCGTACGGACAATGCTTCGAATTGCGCCCCGATACGGCCTCGAAGATTGCACCCGATTCCAATTTTATCTGGAGCGATGTTAGTTGGATGCGCGCGCGTGCAAGTGCCGATTGGTTGCACCAGCCCATGTCCATTTACGAAGTGCACTTAGGTTCGTGGCACCTCGACGAGTACGGAAATTTTTTGAATTATCGTGTACTAGCCCAGCGGCTTGTTACCTATGTCGTCGAGATGGGTTTTACGCACATTGAGTTACTGCCCATTACCGAACACCCTTACGATGGTTCTTGGGGTTACCAGACGCTCGGCTATTACGCGCCGACCAGTCGTCACGGTACCCCGGACGATTTCCGCTGGTTTGTCGATCATTGCCATGCGCACAATATCGGTGTGCTGCTCGACTGGGTGCCGGGGCATTTTCCAAAGGATTTGCACGGACTGGCGCGCTTCGATGGCAGCGCCGTGTATGAACACGAAGACCCGCGCGTCGGCGAGCATCGTGATTGGGGTACGTTAATCTTCAATTACGGCCGCAACGAAGTACGCAACTTCCTGATTTCC
>JBDSOT010000070.1:0-5747 GCA_039914705.1 Gammaproteobacteria bacterium
CTGTCCCATATCCTGCGCATGACCCTGTTCGATCAGGAATCGTGCGAAATGCGTGCGGCTGACAATAGAACCGTGCGCATATTTCTTCGCACCTTGGTGGGCATCTGGAATGCCATGTTGTTCCAGGCCCCTGCCGATTTCCTCGGCGCGCCAATCACGAAATTTGCGCAGGGTGCTAAGGCCGGTTTGCAGGGTAAGGTTAGCGTGGTCGATGTTCAGGCCCAGAATATGAAGGGTCTGGTTGCCCCAACTTACCGAGATTTCTATACCGGGCACCAGCTTTAAGCCCACGCTGTTGGCGGTAGCCTGAGCCTCATCCAGTCCGGCGGTAACATCATGATCGGTCAGCGCCAGGACATCCACGCCATTGGCATGCGCACGCTCGACTAACGCGGCTGGGCTTAAGGTACCGTCGGATGCGGTGGAGTGGCTATGCAGATCATACCGGCGCGGTATATCGCTAGTTAACGCGCACGGCTGCTCGCGGTTGTCAGGACTGTGTATCATCGCTTTGTAGTATGCATGATTTGCGCCCGTTGCGTGTTTGGCGCGTAAGTCTGCTGTAATTTAAAATGAAGAAACGCTTATAATATGCGTCTATCGATGTTGGAACATTAAACCTGCCGGAGACCATCCATGACTTTTGTCGTTACCGAAAATTGTATCAAGTGCAAGTACATGGATTGCGTCGAGGTCTGTCCGGTGGACTGCTTTCATGAGGGACCGAATTTTCTGGTAATCGATCCCGATGAATGCATCGACTGCACCTTGTGCGAACCGGAGTGCCCCGCCAACGCGATCTTCCCAGAAGACACCGTGCCTGCCGGTCAGGAACATTTTACGCAATTGAATGCCGAACTCGCCAAGGACTGGCCGGTTATCACCGAGATGAAGGAAGCGCCGGCCGATGCGAAGGAGTGGGATGGCGTTAAGGACAAGCTTCAATATCTGGAACGTTAGCAGTGCTAGTCAACCTATGCCTGTAGGTCTTGAGCGCACGGCCGGCAATTATATTCATCTGATACCTTACGATCAGGATCGGTTTCACCTGCTCACCGAGAAGATTATCGAACGAGCACAAAACCTTGACGCTCGCTCTTCAAGCCAAATCATAGTTATCATCCCCGACCTGCTTGCCGCACCCCGCCTGCAACAATGCCTGACCGAACAGGCCCGGCGCATGGATTGCCGAGTTCCGGCTATACAGATAAACACACTGCGTGGCTGGATAGAACAGAACACTTTTATCGATCAAGCTGTCATCAGCACGCATGCCGGACGGCTGATGCTGGTTGAGTCCTTGATGCAGTACCCTGGCCTGCTGGGCAGCGATAATCCCTGGCGGCTTGCCGACAGTCTGATTGAGCTATTCGACCAACTTACCCTGCGCCAACTCGATTTGCCCGATGATTTAGAGCAATTCAGCCGCGCGCTAGGCCGCGCCTATGGTTTAGGAAAACACACGCTGGCAGGCCTGGGACGGGAGGCGAAGATCGTTCATACGCTCTGGCATGGCTGGCACAAACAGTTGCGCGATGAAGGTGTGATCGACGCCCAGAGCGCTTACCTTTTGAAGCTTAAAAAAAGCCTTGGGAATCCGCGTTCAAACATACAATTTTATGTAGCCGGATTTCACGAACTCCTGCCTGCTGAACTCGCCTGGTGCCGGATGCTCGGCAAGCATGATCAACTCACTTTTATTACCCAAGGATGCATCGGCGTTGACATTGTTGCCGGAGACCTGCATCCGGACGCCCCCTTTCCAGCGTTATTTCCTGAAGATTTTAATAATTATGAAACAAATAGTTGCACTAAGAACTTAACGTCTTTCATAAACTGTGTCTATGCCCTTCGCGGCCTGCCTCTGGCACAACGGGCGCGCGAGTTTTCCCGGGAAATCCCGGCCAGTCCCGCCGCTGAGCGACTTTATATTTTCGAGGCGCAAGGTGCGGAACAGGAAGCCTGCGGAATTGAACTCCAGGTGCGCCGCTGGCTGGCCGAGGGCAAACATAATATTGGAATTCTGACAGAAGACCGGCGTCTCGCCCGGCGCGTGCGTGCCCTGCTGGAACGCTCGGCTATCGTATTGCAGGATGCCTCCGGTTGGGCCTTATCCACCACCAGTGCCGCAACCGCGCTGGAACGCTGG
This sequence comes from Gammaproteobacteria bacterium, assembly GCA_039914705.1. GTDB lineage: Bacteria > Pseudomonadota > Gammaproteobacteria > SURF-13 > SURF-13 > JBDSTW01. The sequence continues at coordinate 2,150 of JBDSOT010000070.1, forward strand.
CTGCAAACCGTAGAGGAAAATTTCGCTCATCTCCTCTTGTTTGATCTTCTCAAATCTCCGTTTATTTTTCCGCGGCGTGAACGCGAGCCGTATTTAGCCAGTGTGTACCGTTTCGAGCAGGTCCTGATCCAGGCAAATATCGGCAGCGGCTTGGCGCGTTACCGCCGCTGCCTAACCAACATGGCCGGGGGTGAGTCTTCTGCAATATCCAGCCTGCTTAACGACCTGGAGCATGCCGCCCTGCCCCTGCTGTCGTTAATAAAAGGCCACAAGCACAAACCTGAAACCCTGCTGAATGCCCTGCAGGAAAGCCTGCTGCGCCTGGGGATGACGCAAGCCCTGACAGCGGATGCCGCAGGCAATGCCGTTATCCGGCAATTGGAGGAGATGCATTCCGCCCTCGCGGGCCGAACTATGCGCATGACCTGGGTGGAGTTCCGCACCTGGCTAAGGCGCAATCTGGAGAGCGAGAATTTTTGCCCGGTGCCGGCGGGTGGTTCGGTGCAATTACTGGAGCTTGCGCAAAGTCCGCTGTGCCGGTTCGATGCCTTGATTATTGCGGGCGCCGACCGTGAGCATTTACCCGGCAGAGGTGCAGACTCTCCGTTTTTCAATGCCTCCGTGCGGCATGAATTGGGTCTGTCCAGCGCGCACGATCTCATGGTCACGCGCTTTCATCATTTTCGCCGCATGCTGGAAGCGGCACCGCAAGTCCTTATCACACTGCGCCGTGAACAGGATGGCGAGGCTGTTATGCCCAGCCCCTGGGTCGAACTTTTGCAATCGTTCCACTGGCTGGCTTATGGCGACCGCCTTGAAGCCCGGGCGCTTGCCGGTTTGTTGGGTGAATCTCGTACGCATGCACTTCACCCCGCAATGCATGATCTGCCCTCGGCGCAGCCCGCCCCGCACACGCAGCTTAACCCTGAGCTCATGCCTGCGGTATTGTCCGCCAGTGCCTATCAGGATTTAATCAATTGTCCCTACCAGTTTTTTGCTGCGCGTTGCCTGCGGCTCGCGCCGGTCGAGGCTATCGACGAGACCCTGGAAAAATCGGATTACGGCATGCGCGTACACCGCATTCTCGACGCGTTTCATGGCGGCATCCCGGGTCTGCCCGGCCCGTTTCCCGCTGCCATCACAGCAGAAAACTACGCTGCCGCTGCGCAATCTCTGGAAGAGATCAGCCGCGCCGTGTTCGCGCGCGACCTTGATGATAATTTTCTGCATCGCATCTGGCTGAAGCGCTGGCTGGCGACTATTCCCGGCTATCTCTCGTGGCAAATGAAGCGCGCAACCGAATGGAAAGTTGTTGCCTGCGAAGTGGATGCACAGCGCAATGATTTTATTCCCGGCATTAGTTTGAAGGGCCGCCTGGACAGGATAGACAGCAACGGCAGCAGCTTGGGAATTATTGATTACAAAACCGGTGCCGTTCCGCGCCAGAACGAAGTCGACAGCGGCGAGGCCGTGCAACTTCCGTTTTATGCTTTATTAGCGGAAGGCCTAACAACGACCGGTAATTTCAGCGATCTATCCAATCAAATCAGCCGCGTCGAATACCTGCGCCTGGACGCAGATAAAGTCAGGTCGGGTGCCGTACTGGAAGGCCCCGCTCTTCAGGAGTTCCGGCAGAAACTTAACGCCCACGTAACACTAATCTTAAGCGAACTGCGCAACGGCGCTCGCTTGCCGGCCTGGGGCGATGAGACAAGCTGCTCGCGTTGCAGCATGGCAGGCCTGTGCCGCAAACAGGCGTGGGTGTTGGACAAGAACGCAGAACACGGATGAACAATAGAGCCGACTCGGCCGCACATACCGCCAGCTCGCCTCAGCATAACGCCATCGTCATGGCATCCGCAGGCACCGGGAAAACCTGGCTGCTAGTCACGCGCATCATCCGCCTGCTGCTTGCCGGCACGCGCCCCGACGCCATTCTCGCCATCAGTTTCACGCGTAAGGCGGCCATGGAAATGCAGACGCGGCTTGCGCAGCGGCTGTTTGAATTCGTCCACTGCACAGATGCCGCGCTCGATTTACATCTGGAGAATATCGGTGTCGAACCCACGCCGCAGCAACGCCGACAAGCGCGCGATTTATATGAATCCTTGCTGCGCAGTGAACAGCCGCCGCGCATCACGACCTTCCATGCCTTTTGTCAGGACTTACTGCGCCGCTTTCCGCTGGAGGCCGATGTTCCGCCAGGCTTTGAGTTGCTGGAAAAAACGGCTGAGATCGAACGCAGCGCGCAGGCCAGATTGTTCATGGAAGCCACTGCCGATCCCGACGGTAAGCCCGCCCAGGCACTCGACCTGCTGTTCAGCAATTGCGGGGCCGGTGCGCAGAACGCGCTTTCGGAATTTTTACAGCAGCGCAGTGACTGGTGGGCCTTTACCGAAGGTCAGGCCAATCCTGCTAGGTTTGCCGAAGCGGTGCTCGCCGCGCAATTGACTATCGATCATGACGCGGATTACCTGAAAGAATTCTTTTGCGCACAGACTCACAAGGATATCGCAGAATTTATCGAATTTTTAAAACAACATAGCACTGCCACAAATACTCACCATGCAGAGCTGCTAGCCGGATGTCTGGGTAATGATGAAAAAATCCTGCAAGATTTTCTTAACGTAAAAACAGCATTCCTGACCGACGAAGGCAAACCGCGCAGCCGCAAAGCCAGCAAGGCGCAAGCCCAGTTCTTGGGCGAGGACGGCCAGCAGCGCTTTCTGGAATTACACGAGAAATTATGCGCCGGTATCCAGATTTTTCTGGAACAGCAGGCGCGCGTTGCCACTTACCGCACCAACTGCGCCTGGTACGTCTCCGGCGTACGCTTGCTCGACCATTATCAGCAGATAAAAGCCGATCAGCGCCTGCTTGATTTTGCCGACCTCGAATGGAAGGCCTGTCAGCTTTTAAACCACTCGGACAATGCGGAGTGGGTGCAGTATAAACTCGACCAGCGCATCGATCATTTACTCGTGGATGAATTTCAGGACACCAATCCCACGCAATGGAATTTGCTGCTGCCCTTGCTGAACGAGCTTGCCGCCGGAACCGGGTTGTCATCTACCGCATCGCAGCCTGAAACAGAGCGCAACCGCAGTGCCTTCATCGTGGGCGACGGCAAGCAATCCATTTACCGCTTCCGACGCGCTGAACCGCGTCTGCTCGACACGGCGCAGGCATTTCTCAACGAAAATCTCAATGCAAGCTCACATCATTTAGCCGAATCCTGGCGTTCGGCCCCGGCTGTTATTGAATTTATTAACCAGGCATTCGCAGAGGGGCCGTTATATGACCGACTGCACGTGTTTGAAACCCACACCACTCACCACCATGAACTGTACGGCCGGGTTGAAATTCTGCCTTTGATTGGTGTCCCGCCGACTTCCAACTTAGCGGGCGAAGCCGTAGATGTATTCTCATTTCGAAACCCCTTGCAACAGCCGCGACTGCTTGACGAAGAAAACCGCCACTATGAAGAAGGAAAGTTGATCGCGAAAAAAATAAAGACGCTGCTTCACGATGCCACCGCCATCGGCCACGCCCATGAAACGCGCCCGCTTAATTACAGCGACATCTTTATCCTGCTGCG
>JBDSOT010000107.1:0-10952 GCA_039914705.1 Gammaproteobacteria bacterium
TCGAAATTTTCGATGGAGCACACGATGATGCAGTTGTCCTTGCGGTCGCGCACCACCTCCATCTCGTATTCCTTCCACCCCAGCACCGACTCTTCAATGAGCAGTTCGCGTGTCGGTGATGCCTCCAGGCCGCGCTCACATATCTCAATAAATTCTTCACGGTTGTAGGCGATGCCGCCGCCGCTGCCGCCCATGGTAAACGAGGGGCGAATAATGGTCGGAAAACCGATCTGCGCCTGCACCTGTTGTGCCTCTTCCAGGCTATGCGCCACTGCCGCGCGCGGCGTGTCCAGTCCGATACGGCGCATGGCCTTGCGGAAGCGGTCACGATCTTCGGCCTTGTCGATGGCCTCACGCGAGGCACCGATCATCTCGACGCCGAACTTTTCCAGCACGCCCTCGCGCACCAGGTCCAGCGCACAATTCAGCGCGGTTTGTCCGCCCATGGTCGGCAATAAGGCATCGGGACGCTCTTTTTCGATAATGCGCGCGACCACCTGCCAGGTGATCGGCTCGATATACGTGGCATCGGCCATGTCCGGGTCGGTCATAATGGTCGCTGGGTTGGAATTGACGAGCACCACGCGATAGCCTTCCTCACGCAGGGCCTTGCAGGCCTGCGCGCCGGAATAGTCGAACTCACAGGCTTGACCGATAATTATCGGGCCGGCACCTATGATAAGAATACTTTTTAAATCAGTACGTTTTGGCATTAAATTAATTTATTACTTTATCAATATGTGTCTTGTCTTTGCGGGAATAGCTCTGCATCAGTTCTGTGAAGTGCTTGAACAAGGGTCTGACGTCATGCGGCCCCGGCCCTGCCTCCGGATGGCCCTGAAAGCTGAAGGCGGGCGTGTCGGTGCGCTCTACGCCTTGCAGGGAACCGTCGAATAACGAGCGGTGCGTAGTGCGCAGATTCGTGGGTAATGTCGCTTCATCGACCGCAAAACCGTGGTTCTGGCTGGTGATCAAGACGCTATTGGTGGCGAGTTCCTGCACCGGGTGATTCGCCCCGTGGTGACCGAATTTCATCTTCAAGGTCTTCGCACCACTCGCCAGCGACAGCAATTGATGCCCGAGACAGATACCAAAGATTGGTATTTTTTTATCCAGCAGGCGACTGATGGATTTTATTGCGTAGTCGCAGGGTTCGGGGTCGCCGGGGCCATTGGAGAGAAATACGCCATCGGGTTTCAGGGCTAACACATCCTCAACAGCCATTTGCGCCGGAACTACCGTCACGCGGCAACCGTTGTCGACCAAAATGCGCAAAATCGTGCGCTTGATGCCGTAGTCGTAGGCGACAACATGATAGGGCAATTGCACTGTTAACGAAGCCCCCGGAAGTCCGTGTGCGAGTGACCAGCTACCTTGCAGCCATTCATAAGCACTTGAGGTCGTGACCTGCTTGGCGAGATCCATGCCCTTAAGACCCGGGTAGGCGCGCGCGGTTGCAATAGCGAAGGCCTCATCAATACGAGCACCGGCCACGATACAGCCATTCTGCGCACCCTTCTCGCGCAGCAGGCGTGTCAGCCTGCGCGTGTCGATGCCGGCAATGGCGACGACGTTATTACTGTGCAAATAGTCGGTTAGGGAATGCTCGGAGCGCCAGTTACTGGCGATCAGCGAGGCGTCGCGAATAACGAGTCCGCTGGCCATGATGCTGGAGGCATTTTCATCGGCTGCATTGCTGCCGACATTGCCGATGTGCGGGCAGGTCAGCGTAACGATCTGCTGGCAATAGGACGGGTCCGTGAGGATTTCCTGATAGCCCGTCATGGCGGTGTTGAATACCACCTCGCCAACGGTCTGCCCTTCGCTGCCAATGGATTCGCCGCGAAACAGACTGCCGTCTTCAAGGGCTAACAGTGCCGGTACCTTTAGAACCACCTTCATCTCCAGATGCGCAAAGCGGGAAGGTGCCGTGGGGCGCCTTCCCGCTCCAAGGTTGTTAGCGGGTGATATTAGTGTGCGTGCATTTTAATCTGTTATCGGGATTAGCGAAACAGGAGTTTCGCAGATCGGATCAAGCGTAACGTAACGTCGGCTCCGCCTTCGGCTTAAGCCGACCTACATTGCTATTTCAAGCCCAGCACATCCTGCATATCAAACAAGCCCTTGTCATGATGCATCAGCCACCCGGCGGCGCGCAGCGCGCCGCGAGCGAAGGTCTGGCGACTGGAGGCCTTGTGGGTAATTTCAATCCGCTCGCCGTCAGCCGCGAACAAGACGGTATGATCGCCGACAATATCGCCGGCGCGGATGCTCTCAAACCCGATGGTCGCGCGCTCGCGCACCCCGTGTATACCCTTGCCCAGACCGTATACGGCGCAGCTCTCCAAATCCTTGCCCTGCGCCCTGGCGATTATTTCGCCCATGTGCAGCGCGGTACCCGAAGGGGCATCCACTTTGTTGCGGTGATGCGCCTCAATGATGTCGATGTCCGCCTCGTTACCCAGCACGCGCGCAGCCATATCTACGAGCTTAAAACACAGGTTCACGCCCACGCTCATATTTGGCCCCAGCACGATGGCGATATCCTGGGCCGCTGCGGTGATTTCTTCACGCTGCTCCGGCGTGAAGCCGGTGGTGCCGATAACCATGCGCCGTTTTGCGCGTCGGCAGAAGGCGAGATATTCAAGGCTGGCGGTGGGTTCGGTGAAGTCGATCAGCACATCGAAGCCGGTGTCTATCTCGGTGACACTGGTAGACCGGCCGATGCTGGCAGCGAGATCACATCCTGGGGTTTGTCGACAGGCCTCGACTAAGCACTGGCCCATACGCCCGCCGGCTCCGGTAATGGCTACTCTGATCATGTGCTTCCTGTTTTAAAATCCGTAGCACGACTCATCAATGTGCACACGTTAGATGCGCACGGCATGCCAGCTATGTAATTAAATCTGTATATTCTCAAAGAATTTCTTGACGCCATCCAGCCACGAGCTGGTCTTGGGGCTGTGCTTGTCGCCACCCTCCTGCATGCTATCTTCAAACTCGGAGAGCAATGCCCTCTGCCGGTTGTCGAGATTGACCGGCGTTTCCACCACGACTTTACAGAACAGGTCGCCCAGCGACCCCCCGCGCAACGACTTAACACCCTTGCCGCGCAGCTTGAATACCTTGTCCGTCTGGGTTTCAGCAGGGATGCGCAGCTTCATCTGCCCATCGAGTGTCGGCACATCCAATTCGCCGCCGAGGGCGGCCGTGACAAAACTGATAGGTACCTCGCAGTAAAGATTATTGTCATCGCGCGTGAAGATCGGATGTTCACGAACATGCACTTCCACATATAAGGAACCCGGCGGACCACCACTCTCGCTCGCCTCGCCCTCGCCGGCCAGCCGGATACGGTCGCCGGTATTAACACCCTCGGGCACCTTGACCGACAAGGTTTTATGTTCCTGCACGCGGCCGTGGCCCTGGCAAGTTGTGCACGGGTCGGCAATAAGTTTACCCTTGCCGTGACAACGTGGACAGGTCTGCTGGATCGCGAAAAATCCCTGTTGCATGCGCACCTGGCCGTGGCCGTGGCAGGTAGGACAGGTGTTCGCCTTGGTACCCGGTTTCGCGCCGGTGCCGGAGCAAATCTTGCAGCTTACGCGCGTGGGAATGCGGATATTGACCGTGGTGCCGTGCACGGCATCTTCCAGGCTTAGCTCCAGGTTATAGCGTAAATCGGCACCGCTATAGACCCGTTCGCCGCTGCGCCCGCCGCCGAAGATATCGCTGAACACATCGCCGAAGATGTCACTGAAATTGCCGCCCTGGGCAAATCCGGCCCCGGCCGCAGAGGAATCCACGCCGGCATGTCCAAACTGGTCATAGGCCGCGCGCTTGCGGGCATCAGAAAGGATTTCGTAAGCCTCCTTGCCCTCCTTGAATAACCCCTCACTCCCTTTGTCTGAATTGCGGTCAGGGTGATACTTCATCGCCAGACGGCGATAGGCCTTGCGGATATCTTCGTCCGTAGCATTGCGTGCAACGCCCAGCGTTTCGTAATAATCTTTTTTCGCCATTAATTTAAAACTTCCCACACCTGACAATACAAAGGCGCGAAGCTTGCACTCCGCGCCCGTTAGTGGCTCATTATATATCAGAAGGCCGGCCTTGCTGATGTTTTGCTAGGGCAGGCCGTGCCACCCAGGTATGGATGGCAGCTTCAGATCAGGAATTATTTTTTATTTTCCTTCACCTCTTCAAACTCCGCATCAACTACATCGCCATCGGCATTGCCTTGACCATCAGCTTGCCCGGCAGCAGTTGCACCTTCAGCCTGCCCCGCCTCGGCCTGCTGTGCGTAAACACGCTCGGCCATCTTGCCCGAGGCATCTGCCAGGGCCTTGGTCTTTTCCTCGATCGCGGCCGCATCGTCCGACTTCATGGCCTCTTGCAGGGCAGCAATGGCGGATTCTATATCGCTCTTTTCAGCAGCCTCAAGTTTGTCGCCCAAGTCCGCCATGGAGCGGGTGGAAGAATGGATCAGGTTGTCCGCAGCATTGCGCGCGGTGACCAAGGTGTGGAATTTACGATCTTCCTCGGCGTGCGCCTCGGCATCCTTGACCATCTTCTGCACTTCCTCATCCGACAGCCCGCTGGAGGCCTTGATGATGATGGACTGTTGCTTGCCGGTCGCCTTATTTTTCGCCGATACATTCAAGATACCGTTGGCGTCGATGTCGAAGGCCACTTCGATCTGCGGAATACCGCGTGGGGCGGGCGGAATATCTGCCAGGTCAAAACGGCCCAACGATTTGTTGGCCGAGGCCATCTCGCGCTCGCCCTGTAATACATGCACGGTGACCGCAGACTGGTTGTCGTCCGCCGTCGAGAACACCTGAGATGCCTTGGTCGGGATGGTGGTGTTCTTGTCGATCAGCTTGGTCAACACACCGCCCATGGTCTCGATGCCGAGCGATAAGGGCGTGACGTCGAGCAGCAACACGTCTTTAACTTCACCGCCCAACACACCCGCCTGAATGGCGGCACCGATGGCGACGGCCTCATCCGGATTGACGTCCTTGCGCGGCTCCTTGCCGAAGAAATTTTTGACGACCTCTTGCACCTTGGGCATGCGTGTCTGACCACCGACCAAAATAACATCGTCGATCTTGTCGGCGGTCAACCCAGCATCTTTCAGGGCAATCTTGCATGGCTCAATGGTGCGCGTAATCAATTCATCGACCAGCGATTCCAGTTTGGCGCGCGTGATCTTGATATTGAGATGCTTGGGTCCGCTGGCATCGGCCGTGATATAGGGTAGGTTCACATCGGTCTGTTGACTGGACGACAACTCGACCTTGGCCTTCTCTGCGGCATCCTTCAAGCGTTGCAGCGCGAGCGGGTCCTTGTGCAGATCGACGCCGGTGTCGCGCTTGAATTCATCGGTCAAATAATCGATCAGGCGCAGGTCGAAATCTTCACCGCCCAGGAAGGTATCGCCGTTGGTGGACAGCACCTCAAACTGATGTTCACCGTCGATCTCGGCGATCTCGATAATCGAAATATCAAAGGTACCACCGCCCAGATCGTAGACCGCGATCTTGGTATCACCGCGTTTCTTGTCCATGCCGTAGGCTAACGCGGCGGCGGTGGGTTCGTTGATGATGCGTTTCACCTCCAGGCCGGCAATCTTGCCTGCGTCCTTGGTGGCCTGACGCTGTGAATCGTTGAAATAGGCGGGCACGGTGATGACGGCCTCGGTAACCGGCTCGCCCAGATAATCCTCGGCGGTCTTCTTCATCTTCATCAGCACACGCGCCGAGATTTCCGGAGGCGCAATCTTTTTCCCATTGACCTCGACCCAGGCATCGCCGTTCGGGGCAGCCACGATGGAATAAGGCACCATCTTGATGTCGCGCTTGACGACATCATCGGTGAATTTACGGCCGATGAGGCGCTTGATGGCAGACAGGGTATTTTTCGGGTTGGTCACCGCCTGGCGTTTGGCGGACTGTCCTACCAGCACCTCGCCATCGTTGGTGTAGGCGATGATGGACGGTGTGGTGCGGTCGCCCTCGCTGTTTTCAATAACCCGCGGTTTGCCGCCTTCCATAACGGCGACGCAGGAATTCGTGGTGCCCAAGTCGATTCCGATTATTTTTCCCATTTTACAAGTCTCCGCAGCTAGTCATATGTTGATTGGTAAGCAGCCGTTGTGTGGCGTAACGGGCTACTGCTTATCTGGATGTAGGGGGTTTGTCCGGCGATTTCAAGCCTCGCGGAGGCATTTATTCAACGGCGGTGTTGGGCACCTTGGAGACAATCACCATGGCTGGGCGAATCAGCCGATCTTGCAGCAAATAACCCTTCTGGCACACCGTCAGTATGGTATTAGGGACTGCATCGACCGCCTCCTGGGTCAGCATGGCCTGATGAAATTCCGGGTTAAATCTTTCCCCGAGCGGATTGAGTTCGGTGATGCCGAATTTCTCCAGGGCCGCTTGCAGCATCTTCTGCGTCAGTTCCATGCCCTCGCGGAGTTTTTTAACGTCAGCTGCGCCGCCGGCCGTCGCGTCGCTCGCCGCCAGGCCAAGCTCCAGGCTGTCCCTGACGGGTAACAACTCCAGCGCGAAGCGCTCCAGACCATATTTATGGGCATTTTCCACATCGCGCTGATTGCGGCGGCGCAGATTTTCCATGTCGGCCTTGGCATTGAGAAATTGATTCCAATTCTCGTCGGCCTTGCCTCTGGCCTCTTCCAGCAGGAGCGCTATTTCCGGGTTGGCGAACTGCTCTGTGTTTGGCGCGGGGTTTGGCCCGGGGTTTAGCGCAGGACTCTCGTTCTCGTTCGCTGTTTGCGTACGTCCTTGTCCGTTAGAAGTGTGTTCTTCATTTTCCATAGGTATCTCCTGATTCATTTATCCGGTTATTGCACAGCAGAGAATGGGGCGACTCAAGGCTCCCAAGCCCAACCTTGGCGTTGTACGCGGCACAGGCGCAAGGGCTAGTGCCGATGATCCAGGGCCGCACCCAGCAAGCGTGCGGTCATATCCACCATGGGGATGATACGTTCGTAAAACATGCGGGTCGGCCCGATGACACCCAACACACCCACAACCTGACCGTCCACCGCATATGGCGAGGTTATCACGCTGTAGTCCTTAAGCATTTCGTAGCCCGATTCCCTGCCGATGTAGATTTGCAGACCTTCCGCCTTCAGTCCCTGATCGAGCAGGTGCAAGATGTCGCGCTTCTGGTTGAAGGCCTCAAACAGACGATACAGGGCATCAATGTCCGACTTTTCCTTGCTGTTGAGCAGGTTGGTCTGGCCGGCCACCACATAATCGTCGCCGCTGGGCGGGGCAGTGAATGCCTTATCGGCCATTTCGACAGCGGCAAGCATCATCCGGTTCATGGTTTCGCGCGCCTCGTTCATCTCCTTAAGCAAATTGTCCTTGACCCGGCGCAGATCCTGGCCCGCAAACGCGCCGTTCAAATAGTTGGTGGCCTGCTGCAACTCGGCAGGTGTATAAGCGCGATCAGTATGAATGATACGGTTTTGCACCTCGCGCTCGTTGACCACCAGGATTACCAGCACACGATTATCCGATAAGGGTAAAAACTCGACCTGGCGCAGGGTGGCGTGCCCGCGGCGCGGCAGCATAACGACACTGGCCAGATGGGTAACCTCCGAGAGCAGGGTTGACGCTGTCTCCAGCAGGCCCTGGGTATTCTTGTCCGGGTCGAGCTGGTTTTTAAGACGCTGCACCTCGGCGCTATCCATCGACTCAATGGTCAACAGGCTGTCCACAAAAAAACGGTAGCCGAGCATGGTGGGGATACGCCCGGCCGAGACGTGCGGGGAGGTGACGAGTTGTAGATCTTCGAGGTCAGCCATGACGTTGCGCACCGTCGCCGGACTCAGATCCAGACCGGCATCACGCGCCAAGGTACGCGAGCTGACCGGCTGGCCATCGCGGATATAACGCCCGACCAGGGCCTTTAACAGGCACTGGGCGCGTTCATTGATAACCTGCTTCACGGCCACGTACTATTCCTAATATGATGAAAATTTACCCGTTAGCGCTCAGCTTCGGTGAGTGCTAAAGCAAGCTATCAACCTGCGCCCTCCCTGTCAAGGCTGGCTAGTGGGGCCTTTTACTTCAACGTTTACTTACTGATAAGCAACCATAGCCTTAAGACCGGCCGTTATGTTAGTTTTGCCCGACTAACCATCCTCGGAAATCACATGCCACTCTCGTTTAATTGCATAGGGCTGATCGGTAAATATGACGACCCCAACATCGGGGGCATCCTGCACACCTTGGCGGGCTTTCTTAAACAGCAAAAAACCGGGCTGCTGCTGGATGACAGTACCGCCAAGCTGTTGCCCGATCACGGGCTGGAAACAGCCTCCCGCGCACGCATCGGCCAGTTGTGTGATCTGGTCATCGTGATCGGCGGTGATGGCACCTTGTTAAACGCGGCCCGTTCCCTGGCCAATTACGAAATTCCCATGCTGGGCATTAACCGTGGCCGCCTCGGTTTCCTGACCGACATATCCCCGGATCATATCCTGGATAAACTAAGCGACATCCTGCACGGCAGCTATTTCGAAGAACGCCGCATTCTGCTGCACGCCATGATCGAACGGGATGGTGAGTGCACCAGTTCCAGCGAGGCGTTCAATGATGTGGTCGTGCACAAGTGGAATGTTGCGCGCATGATCGAATTCGACACCTTCATCAACGGAGTATATGTAAACACGCATCGCTCCGACGGCATTATTGTCGCCACCCCAACCGGCTCGACCGCCTACGCGCTATCCAGTGGCGGGCCGATCCTGCAGCCTGCGTTGAATGCTATGGTGATGGTCTCGGTTTCCCCTCACACCATGAGCAACCGGCCTATTGTCATTGACGGCGACAGCCACATTGAGGTCGTGGTGAAAGAAACCAGTCCGTTCAATGCACAGGTAACCTGCGACGGACAGGTCAATCTTGGGCTGGGCGCGGGCGACCTGATCAAGATTCGCAAACATGATAAGAATGTCCGCCTTATTCACCCGGCCAACCATGACCATTACATGATCCTGCGCGCCAAGCTGCATTGGGGCGGCAGGCTGTAGCTTGATTGCGCAAACGTAAGCCCATGCCATGCTGAACCATATTGATATTCGCAATTTTGCCATCGTCGAGCAGGTAAGCCTGACACTTGACAGCGGCATGACCGTGCTCACCGGCGAAACCGGCGCGGGCAAATCCATTTTAATAGACGCCCTGAATCTTGCCTTGGGTGACCGCGCCGATAGCGGCGTAATCCGTCACGGTGCCGAACGCGCCGACATTAGCGCCAGCTTCACTATCGAAGGCATTGATGCGGCGCAACAATGGCTCACGGAACGCGAACTCAACGTCGATAGTGATTGCCTGATACGGCGCACCATCAGCCGCGACGGTCGCTCCAAAGGCTATATCAACGGTCAGCCCGTAGCCATGCAAACACTGCGCGAGCTGGGCGAAATGCTGGTGGACATTCACGGTCAACACGAACATCAATCGCTGTTGCGCCCTGACATGCAGCGTCAACTGCTGGATGATTACGCCGGCCATGCCAGCCTGGTCAATGAGGTAGCCGAAGTTCACCGCCACTGGCAGGACGCCGTCCATGATCTGCAAACCCTGACGCGCGCGGCCAACGCTAGAAATTCACGGCAGGAATTACTGACTTATCAGGTGCGAGAACTGGAGATTCTTAATCTTGGCGAGGCTGAGCTTGAGGAGCTTAACGAAGAACACAGCCGCCTGAGCCACGCAGCCAAATTACTTGAGGCGTGCCGGACGCAATTGCAAAATCTGTACGAAAACGATGAAGCCTCGGCGCTTACCCTGCTCACTCACGCGACACACGAGTTTGCACAACTCCAACAATTTGATAAACGCCTGGCGGCCACGCATGAACTGATCTCCAGCGCGGCTATTCAGGTGCAGGAAGGCACGGCCGAGTTGCGCCGCTACCTCGACAGCCTGGAGTTGGATCCAGCGCGGCTAAACTTGATAGATCAGCGTTTGACCAGTATTCACGAACTTGCGCGCAAGCATAAGGCCGCAGCCGCCGATCTGCCGCCACTGCTGATAGAACTGGGAAAGGAATTGGCCGCACTTAACGATGCCGACGTACGCCTCGATCAGTTACAAACAGAGATCAAGCGAGCCGAAGAAGACTACTGCGGGCTTGCCGCGCAGCTCTCGGATAGCCGCGCTAAGGCGGCGCGTGAGCTTGCCGAACGGGTGAGCGCTAACATGCAGCAATTAAGCATGGCCGGTGGGCGTTTCGAGCCAGTACTGCAACCCCTGACCGAGGAACAATTCTCCGCCACCGGCAGAGAGCGCGTCGAATTTTACGTGAGCGCCAATCCTGGCCAGCCGCTACGCCCATTGGCCAAGGTGGCCTCAGGTGGCGAACTTTCACGCATCAGCCTCGCCATTCAGGTTATCACCGCGCAGAACGGGCGTATTCCCACGCTCATCTTCGACGAAGTGGATGTGGGCATCGGCGGCGGCGTAGCGGAGATTGTAGGGCGGCAATTGCGCGCCCTGAGTGAAAGCCATCAGGTATTATGTGTCACGCATTTGCCGCAAGTCGCAGCGCAAGGACACAACCACATTCAGGTAAGCAAACACGCTAATCAAGACATCACCGGCATTGAGCTACAGCTACTACAGATGCCGGAACGACGCACCGAAATTGCGCGCATGCTGGGCGGCGTGAAGATCACCGGGCAGACGCTGGCGCATGCCGAAGAAATGCTGGAGGGGGCGCAACAGCCGCAGCGCGAGGGCAAAAACCGTAAAATCAAATAAGCAGTTAAGTTATTCCGCCTTGCGACGTTGGCATTGATTGCAGATGCCGTAGATATAAAGTGAATGATCAGTCATCGCAAAACCCGTTTTAAGGGCAATCGCGCGCTGGCGCTCCTCGATAATCTCATCCATAAACTCTTCGAT